>CAZLCT010000033.1:0-24737 GCA_964558015.1 uncultured bacterium
CTATTAATTTTGATCTTGCTTGAATCACTTTGAACTTATAGATGAAAAAGGCAACAAAACCGCCTACTCCTATATACCAGGCGGCTTTGCCATAAACTGGATCTAAATGCATCAGCACCGTAACAACACGCATTGCTACAGTAGCAATAAGACCAATAATAAAAAATATCCAGGAAGAGAAAGAATCTTTGCAATTTTTATATTCTGGGCAACCAACACATTTTGTCTTATTCATAATAATCCTCTCAATTATATTTTCTCCAAATCACTCTTGGCAATCCATCCAGCTTTCTTATCCGGTCGTACTACCTTACACCACTCTCCTTTTGTCTGTATGACATAGACTTTCATGCCTTCAAAAACCGTAAAATGTACTGTTGCATCTTCTCTAGGCTCGAACCTGGCCTCTGTTTCTGTACTTATAACAATAGCCTCTTTCTCATATATTAATACTCTTTGTGTTATCGAAATAATACTAGTTCCAAAAGTTATAACCAATATACTGATAACAGAAACAAAGCGCCATCTCTTTATTTTTACAAAAAGATTTAAGATCATAACAAATACGATTATTAAAAAAATAAAAGTACAAAATACAGTAATTTCATCAACTGTAAAATTTTTATAAAATAAATTTGTTAACTTAACAAACCAAGCCTCACTCCCTGAAAGTTCTGGTTCTTTAATAAGTGATAGTGCATATTTGTAATTAGAAATAAGATCACCGTCTCGTGGCATAAGTCTTCGTGCACGCTCGTAATTAAGAATTGCTTTACCTAAATTACCCTTTTTAAAATAAGAATTCCCAACGTTATAGTATATGTTACCGCTTTCTAATCCCTGGTTTAAAATTGATTCATATCCTTTTATTGCCTCATTATATTCACCCTTTTGATATGCTGAATTTGCATTATAAAAAAGGGCCTTGGCATCATCATTAAAACAAAAAGCTGCCTGATTATTTATTGCATAAACAAAAAACAAAATTCCTGTGATTAAAAATATTTTAAAAACACAATTAATTCTCGAAATCATCTGATTTATCCTTTAAACCTTTCCAAATAATCTATAACGGTTTTTAACGAATTTAACGTCTTCTCCATTTGTTCTCTGCCAAACTCTGTCGGCGCGTAACGTGCGATATCGCATTCATTGAAAATACCTCTGACAATATCAAGTTTTTCTTTATCAATATTCATTTTCGCCAACACATTATCTACAACTGCAATGGTAATACCTACCGAAACAAGATGATATTTATTGCCTAAATACTCCTGTAATGTCTTAAAAACCGTATCGTAAAATTCACTTACGTTTCCATG
This sequence comes from uncultured bacterium, assembly GCA_964558015.1. Classification (GTDB taxonomy): domain Bacteria; phylum Omnitrophota; class Omnitrophia; order JAHJGZ01; family JAHJGZ01; genus CAZLCT01. Next base: position 1,323 of record CAZLCT010000033.1, read on the forward strand.
TTTTAAATATTGCTCCGCATTTTGAATCCCTTTTCTTGCCTTCTTAGGCGCATGTAACCTTCTTGCATATCTTAGGTCAGTCTGCAGCCTTTCCTTTCTTCTCACGTAAACAAATAAACTTATCAAAACTAATATTGGTATACCGTGCACTCCTAAATAAATTTTATTTTTGTAAAGGTCTGAGCCTTTTCTCCTCATACTACTAATGGATTGTTTAATATAAATAATATCCCTACCTAGTTTTTCATGAAATACTGTTTTAGTCGTTCCCGGCATACCTATGATTTTTAAACTTTCTTGCGCCTCTCCCTTTTTAATCACAATGGGTATTGGCTCTTTTTCTAATGACCCATATTCTTTTCAATCCATATCAAAATAGCTAAACGTAATTACAGGTATTTTTGTTACTTTCTCAGTAGTTGGCATAATAATCTGCTCAAAAGTTTTTACATTCCCCTCCTGTTTAACTCCTGGATCATACACCTTAAATCCTTCATTTGATGATAGTTGCGGAGATGATACCGTATTCAAATTTCCCTTTCCCTTTACAGTCATTTTTAATGTTATGGGATCTCCTACAGTTATTTCTCGCGGTTCTGCCGTAATAGAAAATTTAAAATTACCTAGAGCTCCATTAAAACCTTCAGGTTTACCTTCTTCAGGAAGTCCAAGCACTCTTATATTAATTTTCGGCGTTTTAACCTTAATCGGATGCCGTTCATAGTTTCCGAAGAAATCATCAAAGAAACTGTCACCGAAAAAATCATCAAATAATGAAGAAGTCCTTCTCCTGCGGCTTTTACTCCTCGAGAGCAGACTACATTCAAGTTCTGCCGGACCTATAACAAGTTCTCCAGGGCGTGTAGCAAAATATTTAGTATTAAATTCAAGAACTTCATATCGTACACCATTGATAACCTGCTGATATTGCTTTGGCTTATCAAAATCCTCAAGTGAAAAACCCTCGTGTGAAATCTCCGGGTATTGTATATCTCGAACGTTAAACCTGCTTATATAGAATTTAATCTGCAAGCTCACAAGTTCATTTACATAAATCTCGTTTTTGTCTGTCTCAAGAGTCAGGAATACATAATCATCAATACTGTCCTTTTGGGTTTGTGATATTTGCGATTGCCCTCCGGAGGGAAGTCCTCTTTGATACTGAGTAGTCTGCCCAGCAGAAGTTACGTTAATCTTTATCTCTCCTGAAGTGTAACTGTCTCCTTTGTATTTAAAAGTAAAAGGTCCTATATGGCAAGAACCCTCTTTGAGTGGGATGAGTGTATAAATATGTGTTATTGAGCTTGACATCTTGCCGTTGACAAATGACATCATTGTTGAGGGCCCAACATACCTTATATCAAGCCCGTCCACCTGTGGAAGTTCGGGTGCAGGTATATTCTGCGTATTATTAAAAGTAAGGTTCATTCTTGTACTCGAACCTATAGGAATTGATGTAGAATCAACATTAATTTCAAATTTAATATCCTTTGCATAAGCCTCTGTTATAAATGACAGAAAAACAGATATAAATATTGAAAAGAAAATAATATTTTTAAAATTTAATCTTTTAATTAAACAATACATTTCTACCAATCCTTACCTACTTCGCGGTAATAACCACGCTTACGCATTTTATTCAATAAATCTCCCCCCTCTTGATCCTGACGTAAACCCTCAAGAAGCATACGCGCCTCTTCCTCGCTCATCTGTTTTTCCCGCTCTTTCTCTTCCTCTCCTTCTGAAGCTTGACTTTCTTGCTCTTCTTCTCCCTCTTCACCAGCACTCTTAAGCCCAGTACGTTCTTGCCCTTGCTCTTCGGGTGATTCTTTATCCTGTTCTTCTTTTTGCTGTCCTTGCGCAGTGCTTTGCCGCTTTTCTTGTTCTTGCTCACCCTTTTGTTGAGATTTTTCCTCCTGTTGTTTTTTCTCATCATCACCACCATTTTGACCCTCTTGTGATGACGCCTGCTTAGAGGATTTTTCTTGCTCCTCCTTTTTATCCTTTGATGAATCAGAGGACTTTTGTTTCTGACTCTCCTCCTGCATCTTTTTTAACTTATCCAGCAGAATTTTCAACCTTTTCTCTACAAACTCATGATTAAACTTAGCATCATTATCCTCCTGGTTAAGTTCAATAGCTCTCTTATAATATGACAACGCTTCTTTAGATAATTCAACTGCGCCGGCCAAATCAGTATTTTCTTTAAGTCGCGCTTTTTTATATTTAGCATTCCCTATATTATAATTTGCTTCAGCCTCAATCTCAGGATCATCAGTAAGCAGGGCTTTTGTAAAAGACTCAATCGCCTTATCATAATCTGCCTTTTTATAATAAGCTGCCCCCATGTTAAAATTAATAACGTCGGATGATGCAACGTCAATGCCCGCATCATTATACTTCTCTAGAGCTTCATCATACTTGGCTTCCTCGTATAGTCTGTTCCCTTGCTTCACAGTTTTTCTATTTGTTTCTGCATAAACAGTGGAAGAACGAATAATAAGTATACATATGCATAATAAAGTCAAAACAATATTTTTGCTAGTCATTTTCCTTCTGATTTATTTCACTTATAAAAGGTTCTATTAATAATAATAAAAGGCCGGCAAACAGAAACCATTGGTAACGCTCTTCATACTGCTTACTCATTTTACTCTTTAGCTCCCGTTTCTCCATCTTTGAAAGTTTCTCATCATAAATAAGATCCAAACCAAATTCAGCCCCTGTGGCATGTACATAACTCCCGCCGGTTGTAAGAGCTATCTTTTGCAATGTAACATCATCCAACTTGGATTTGACAACCTTGCCTTCACGGTCCTTTAAAAATGTCTTACTCCCGTCAGCCCCTGTAACAGGAATCAACTCACCCTCCTTAGTTCCTATGCCTATACAAAATATTTTTATTCCTTCTTCTTTTGCTTTCTCTGCCCATTTGAAGGCATTTCCTTCATGGTCTTCACCGTCTGTGATAAGAACAAGAACTTTATATTTTTTTAAACCCCCTTCATAACTTTTAATGGCCTCTTGAATCGCAGATGAAATACGTGTTCCTCCCCTTGGAATCACTCCCACATCAAGTGTATCAAGAGACAATAAAAAACCTCCGTAATCTACGGTAAGCGGACACTGCAAAAATGCAGAACCAGAAAATGCTATTAAACCTATCCGGTCACCGTTTAATTTCTTCAGCAGGTCTTTGACAGCCAATTTTGAACGCTCAAGCCTGTTTGGCTTAACATCCTCGGCAATCATACTTTTTGAAGTATCAATCGCAATAATAATATCAAGCCCTCTCCTTTTAACCTCCTCCCAGTGAAATCCCCATTGAGGTCTGAGTAAAGAAAATGTAATTAAAGATATCGCACATCCAAATAAACATAATCTTATTTTTCTGTTCCTTATATTTACTGAAGATGTAAGAGTTTCGAGGAGGCCTTCCTTTGCAAAACGCTGTAAAACATTTCTTCGTCTTTTGTATACCCAGATATAAAAAATCACCATCCCACATAAAATAATCCACAAAAGATTAATAAATCCAAAATTGGCATACCTCATATTAAGGAAGTCTCCTGAATAATGTCAGATTTAAAACAAACTCCATTAATAATAATATTAATGCAGGTATAATAAAGTATGGAAACCACTCTTTGTATTCCATATAACCTTTTTCCTCTATCTCAGTTTTTTCTAACCGGTCAATTTCATCATATATGTTCTTAAGTGAATCCGTGTCCGTAGCCCTGAAATACTGTGCGCCGGTCTCATTCGCTATTCTCTTTAGCGTCTCCTCATCAATCATAACCTTGACCGATTGATACACAGTATTACCGAAAAAATCCTTGACCGGAAAAGGGGCAAGCCCTTTTGTGCCCGCTCCTATTGTATACACCTTTACATCCAATGCCTTAGCAGCTTCTGCAGCAGTAAGGGGTGAAATTTTTCCCGCATTATTACGTCCGTCAGTAAGCAATATAACTACTTTGCCCTTTGACTTTGTATCTTTTAACCTATTCAAAGCAGAGCTTAGCCCGGAACCTATGGCTGTGCCGTCTTCTATCATACCTATTTCCAGGCGCTCAAGATTCTTTAACAACCAACCGTAATCTAGGGTAAGCGGACATACTGTATAAGCCCTGGATGCAAAGGCCACAAGCCCTATCCTGTCATTCTCTCGCCCTTGAATAAATTCCCTGACCACCTCCTTTACAGCTCGAAGTCTGTTTACCCTTTTATTGTTAAGCGTAAAATCTTCTGCATACATACTGCCTGAGACATCCACGGTCAAAACTATATCAATCCCTTCGGTCTGGATTTTTGATTCTTCAACAGGAGACTGGGGCCGCATGAGTGCTATAACTATTAACACGGCAGCTAATGCTCTTAAAAAAATTAAATTTTCGGCAAAAAATACACGCAAAGACTTTTTCTTAACAAGCAAATCAGTAGAAGAATAACGAATACCCGGTAAGATTTTTCTCTTTTTAGAAAAATATAACCATGCAATAATAAATGGTATTAAAATAATAATCCACGTATCTTGAAAGTGCACGGTTATAAATCCTCCTTATCATTAGCCGTTTTTTTATACTCAATGACTTCCTTTGTTTGATCTATCAATAGCTTAGCAGCTTCATAACTTTTGCCTATTTCATCTTTAGAAGGCCCGTATTTTGCAAACTTTACCAAATCACAATGTATAAGAAATTCTTTAAGTAGTTGTTTATGCTCATATTGAAGCACACGTTCATCTCTTGCTTTGACTAAAAATTCCTCTGTTGTCATCTCCGGCGCACGTATAGAAAAACGGTTTTCTAAATAATAACGTACTATTAATGAAAGCTCTTCGTAATATTCTTTTATTTTCCCCTCCTGTACAATTCCCTTTTTATTTAAATTATCGAGTGCTTCATACGCTATTTCATGAGCAGGACGTTTTGGCACAATATATTCCTTAACCCTTTTATTCCTGATTAATATAAAAATAACAGCTGCAATCAGGGCCAAAATAAGGACTATACTTAAAACAATTATCAGAAATCTTGAGCTTTTCCACAAAATCGGCCCTTTTATATCACGTATGTCTACTGCCTCACCCTGTGCTTCAAGTACACTTTTAACTTCTACCTTAACCTCATTAGTCTGGATTTCCTCCCAGAATTCATCCCCCGGCTCCTTATATTTAATCAAGGCAGGAGGTATGGTATAGGTTCCACTCACATAAGTATCCAATAAATACCATTTCTCAATGGTAAGATTGCCAAAAAATCCGTGCCGTTTTTCTCCGAAATCCTTAATCGCAAAACCGGCCAGATTTTCTCCAAACTCCGGAAATTCTACTTCAACTCCCTTTTTTGTTTTAACTATCATAGAATAAGTTACCTTATCACCTATTGAAAGCTCCTCTTTGTCAAGTTCGGCTTTTAATTTCACCGGAATAGTTTCCGAAACCGAATAGGCATCTGTTGAGGAAACGTCCGAATCAGCACAAACGTTTGATATTGAGCAAAAACAGATAAATATAAATATTATTAAAAATATTTTATTTTTCATCATTTAGTGCCGGATGTATTATCGGATGATTTATCGGTTTGTTGTTCTTTATCCGAAGTCTGGACCGTGTCCTGTTCTGCTTTAGGAGTATAGTAAAAATCAACCTGCTGTTCTTCCATTGTTTTCTCCATTAAATTTTGCATTAACTTATTCTGCTCTTTCATCATTAATTCATATTGTATCTGGCGTTTTACTTCAGAAAATGTCTTTTGTCTCTTTTCCTTTTTGTCATCTATGGAAAATACATAAAATGAATCATCTATTTTAAATGCATCCGTAATAGACCCTTTTTCTTTTGTGAATAAAGTCTCTATAATATTAGCTGCCTCACCAACTCCGGGAATATATGTGGACCCTTTCTTAACTTCTAAATCTTTATTCTCAGTTTCACCTTGTTTAAGACTTTCAATATTTTTATCTTTTTCTAACGGGTCATCAAATTTTACAAATGAGACTTTTATCGACTCTTCATCAGTATATTTATCTTTATTTGCGTCAAAAAAAAGTCTCACATCTTCATCTTCAACCTTTATTTTATCTGCTATTTCACGCTCAATCAGGCTTTCTACGGCAAGCTCCTTTTTTATTAAATCCAGTTTTTCACGAACTTCCGCACTTTTATCCAAACCCAAACGGCTTGCCTTGCGATATAGTACTTCCCTACCTACATATTCCTGTATAAATTCATAACGTTTATTTTCATCTTTATATTCATTCCTGATCCACTCTGGTAGTTTGTCTATTGTATTGTTTATTTCACTTTCAGTGATTGTATCGTTACCTATTTTTGCAATAGGCACTCCTCTCTTCTCATCTGAAGGTTTTAATGACGTGCGTGATTCTAATTCATACTGGGCCTGTGAACTCATGCCTAAATTCTCCAATGCCTCCACAATTTTATTGTTCATCTCAGATATAAATGAAGCATTTGGATTAAGCAATTCTGATTTGTAGAAACAAGCCAGGGCCTTCTCATAATTAAATAAACCCATATAAATAGAACCGAGTCTGTAGTTTATCTCGGAAAGCTCATTTTCACCAAGTCCCGGACTCCTGGAAAATTCTTCAAATGCAGCAGCCGCTTCCTGGTTTAACCCCTTGGCAAGAAGCCTGTTCGCATATTCTTTTTTATCTCGTATATCCCATACCCTGCCTTCTTTTCCCGACGTTTTTAAGGACAAATAAATACTAACTTGAAATACAATTAATCCGATTAATAAACAAACAATTAAAAGAAAGAAAATAAGAACACTTTTTCTCACTTTACCTCCTCCTTTTTGATCTCATCTTAAAAAAAAGCAACAATGTTCTGACGTAGGATTTATCCGTATATATATCCGCTAAATCAACGGAAATAGACTGGAAAAGCTTCTTCCTCTGATCAAGCCGCTCTAATGCTTTTGCTTTAAATTGGCCTCTCAATCCACGATCACCCGTATCAATGGTTAAGTCCTTATCAGATTCAGAATCCCTGAATTTTGCTATACCTATATCGGGAAGATCTATCTCCCTGGGGTCTGTAATGGCAATCGCTACGATATCATGACGTTTGTTTGATACGGAAAGCGGCTGTTTAAAATCTGCATCGAAAAAATCTGATATTATAAATGTTACTGTCCTGCGGGTCGTTACTTTGTTTAAGTAATCAATGGCCTGTGATATATTCGTGCCTTTCCCCTTTGGCTTAAAATAAAGTGCTTCACGTACTATACGAAGTATATGGCGTAAGCCTTTTCTCGGTGGTACGAATATTTCTATCTTGTCTGTGAATCCTATAAGACCGACTTTATCATTATTTTTTATTGCAGCAAAAGCTAAAACAGAGCATATTTCCGCGGCCAATTGTCTTTTAAGTTTATCAACAGTACCAAAGTATGACGAGCGTGACATATCAAGGAGTAGCATAACTGTTAGCTCTCTTTCTTCAACAAATTTCTTTATAAAAGGATGCCCTGTTCTTGCCGTTACGTTCCAGTCAATAAAACGAATGTCATCACCGGGATAGTATTCCCTTACCTCATCAAATTCCATACCTCTTCCTTTAAACACACTATGATACTGACCTGCAAAAACATCAGTAACCATTCTTGATGTTGTTATCTGTATCCGTCTAACTTGTTTTAATATTTCTTTTGGAATCATAAATGAGCGCATAACTTACGTTTTTTTTAAAAGCGTAAGTTATCTGCGCGAATTTATCACCCCTGTTTTGTTTCCGAAGGAAACAAGGGGGGATGCGGTTAAAATCTATAATTATTTGTTTTTTATCTAATCTTCTAATTTTAGTTTACCAACTTCACCCTTAGTTCAGCCTCACTACGGCACCTCAACTTCGTCAAAAATCCTCTTAACAATGTCTTCAGATGTCTTTTCCTCAGCCTCTGCCTCATAGCTTATAATTACTCGATGCCTGAGCACATCAGGGCCTATTGACTTTACATCCTGAGGTGTAACATAACCCCTCCCCTGGACAAATGCATAAGCTTTTGCTGCAAGGGTTAAATTAATCGAAGCACGAGGCGATGCACCGTACTGAATAAAACTAGATATTTCTTCTAATTTATACTTTTCCGGATTACGTGTGGCAAATACAATATCAAGTATATATTTTTCAAGCTTTTCATCCATATATACCTCATTAACTACCCCCCTTGCCCTGATGATATCCTGGGGTGTAACAACAGGTGCTGTTTCAATTTTTTTATCAGTTACGGCCATACGTTTTACTATTTTTTGCTCCTCTTCCATTGTGGGATATGTAATATTAATCTTAAGCATGAAACGGTCAGTCTGTGCCTCTGGCAAAGGATATGTTCCCTCTTGCTCGATTGGATTCTGAGTAGCAAGAACTAAAAAAGGATCATCAAGCTTAAATGTATTTTCACCTATTGTAACCTGACGTTCCTGCATAGCTTCAAGTAGTGCACTTTGTACTTTAGCAGGAGCCCTGTTAATTTCATCTGCAAGAATTATATTTGCAAATATAGGACCTTTCTTTGTTGTAAAATTACCTTCTTTAGGATTATATACAAGTGTACCAATTAAATCAGCAGGCAGGAGATCGGGTGTAAACTGTAGTCGTTGAAAATGAGCACTAATAGCACTTGCTAACGTTTTAACCGATAAAGTCTTAGCCAGTCCCGGCACTCCTTCAATTAATATATGCCCGTTTGCTAAAATAGCTACAAGCAGTCGTTCTATCAAATATTTCTGACCAACTATTACTTTCTCAACCTCAGATACTAATGTATGAACAAATGCGCTTTCCTGTTTAATCTTTTCATTAATAGCAGTAATACCTCCACTGGCCATATCGGACCTCCCTTTTTTAATATAATTTTTATTATACTTATTTTTTTACTGGCGTTTTGGTTAGTTTATTTGCAGTACGAAAATAAAATCTCATTTTCATATAAAGCAGACTATTAAATCCTTTTTTATTTTTTCGACAAATGAAATAAAATCTTAAGCTATTTAGCCTATTTTTTAAAATCAATTTTCATAACATTTTACAAATACCTTAAATACAAATACACAGAAGAAATAAGCATTGATTCAATCAGGAAAATAATGCCATATTTAAAAAATCTAAAGAAAGAAATTTTATAACCATTCTTTTTTGCCATACCCACTATAATTACATTTGCCGAGGCTCCTATAACAGTGCCATTTCCTCCTAAACATGCACCCAATGACAAAGACCACCATAACGGAGCCATAACATCCTTATTAACCATTTGTAAACTTTGGGACAATGACAAACCCACATGTTTTACCAGTGGTATCATAGTAGCAGTATATGGGATATTATCAATTACTGCTGAAAAAATACCCGAAAACCATAGAAGAAATAATGTTGTTATGGACAAATTTCCCTTCGTCACCTTCATTGCCTGGTTTGCAACGATTTCAATAAATCCTATTTTCACCAGACCTTCTACAATAACAAACAGCCCTACGAAAAAGAATATTGTAGACCATTCAACATGTTTAAATACATCTTCGGGCTCTTTGCTAGTGATTAAGAGAAGTACCGCAGCCCCTGTTAATGCAATAGTAGCCACCTTTAGATCTAAATAGTGATGAATCAAAAAAAGAAATACAACGCTACCTAATACTGTTAAAGATTTCCACAACAAAACTTTATCCTTGATTGCCTTCTCAGGTCTCATCTCTATTATTCGCCCCTTTAACTCGGAAGAAACATGCAGTTTCTTTCTAAAAAGAATTTTAACCGTGAAATAAAAGAAACACATTATTATTAAAATAACAGGCGAGAGATTAAACAAAAAATCATTAAAGCTAAGTCCCGCGGCACTGCCGATTAAAATATTCGGAGGATCTCCTATTAACGTAGCTGCACCTCCGATATTAGAAGCAATAACCGTCATAATCAAAAATGGTACCGGATCAACTTCAAGAGTATCAGCTATAATAAATAAAACCGGTGCCATTAAAATCATAGTTGTAACGTTGTCTAAAAACGCAGATACAATGGCAGAAGCAACGCCAAGAAACACCATAATTCTTATTGGTTCCCCCTTTGCGATCTGAGCAAGTTTAATGGCACCCCACTGAAACACCCCTGTTTCTGAAATAATGTGCACTATTATCATCATTCCAATCAGAAGAAAAATTACGTTCAGGTCTATTGCCATGAATGCTTCATCCTGTGACAATATATGGAACATAAGCATGGCCGAGGCCCCTATTAAAGCAGAAACCGTTTTGTGAACACGCTCAAATACTATCGCACCATATACCAAAACAAATATACTGATGCCAACAATAAAAATATTCACCTCATAATCTCCAAGAATATATAAATAATAATTCTAAAAATTCCCAGACTCGTCAAATATAAACTGATAATATTCACTTATGGATTTAATAGAATAAGTGCATATGACAACCATCAAAAAGGTCAATATCAACATAATCATGGTTATTACAACCTTTTTCCTAAAAGTGAAATGTGGATTTAACAAAACTAAAGGCAGAGCAAAAGGACCGACACAAAGAAAAGATATTATTATAATAGATGGTTTAAAATACCATTTAATATACTTCTTATCCTTTCCAACAATATACTCACCGCAATGCCTGCATTTTATTGCTTCATCCTGTATTTCTTCAGCACAAAAAGGACATTTTTTCATTTTAAAACTCTTTAATAATATTAGGTAAATCAATAGCTGCCTTTTCAAATATTTAGGCACATTTTCTTACAAGGGAGTATTTTACTAAATATATATTATTATTCAATTAGTTTATTACGGCTTATTACAGCGGTAAGGGTGAGTCTTAATGATATTCAGGAGCAGATAGATTTTTATCCTATTAGTTCTTTTACCTTATTCAGGAGAACATCATTATCAAATGGTTTAGTAAATATCGTGTGTCCTGCAAGCGTATGTTTAAGTTCATCTGCATCTTCTTCATCTAAAAAACCGGTTAAAAATATTATAGGAATATGTCTCGTTTTATCAATTTCTTTTAATACTTCTGATACAGCACAACCGAACATACCAGACATATTAATATCCAGGATAATAAGATCAGGCTCGTCATCTTTCGCTCTCAAAAGCCCCTGCGGACCACTCGAAGCAGTAATTACATTATATCCATTACTTTCAAATAAATCTTTTAATAAATTAACTATAACCATTTCATCATCAACAACTAATATCTTTTTTTTCATAAAAAACCTCTTGTTTTATAATTAATTTAATATTTTTTTATTGCGTCTTAAAACGTTTAATTTCAGATTCGATTTGCCTAACACACTCGTAACTTTTTTTCTTTTCATCACTGTTATTAATATTGTCAATATACTTATTTAATGGTGATTTAATCTCATCCCAGTTTGTCTTTATCTTCTCTACAGATTTATTGACGCTAACTCGCAATTCATTAAACTCGCCAATGACTTTTTGCAATTGATCTTTTGCCCTAATATTAATCTTTGAAGAGAAATCACCGTTTTTCATTTTATTTAATTCCTGCGTAAGCCTGAATAAAGGACCGGCGATTTTATGAGAAGTAAATAAAGTAAGACCAATAGCAACTAAGCTAGCCAGGATTGTAACAATTAAAAGTATTTGAAGTGTGATCGGCAATAAGAAATCTGCGGTGGTCTTAACAACAACTTTTAAATTTTCAAATGCTACTGTAGTTGTATTTTGGTTAAGATAATAAATTAGCCCTCCGATAATCAAACTAGTTAAAATGATTATAATGCAAAACTTTATAATAAATTTAAATTGAAAACTTTTATCAATAAAATAATTTTTTCTTCGGTTTTTAGTGTAAGGCTTCATTGATTACCTCCTAAATTTTATTCTACACCAAGGGCCTTTTTATCGACTGTTATTTGTGCTTTTGACTTTAATGCCTGCACCCATGAATTAAATGCCAAAGATTGTTTAACGTTCAGAAGTTGTTTATGTATAAAATCACGCATGTCATCGAGGGTTTTTGTATTTTCTGGATTTTTTTCAACCCATTTCTCGAAAGCATCCTCGATTTCCTTATCTGTCACAGTAACTTTATTATATATTTCAAGGGTCTTTTTGTCGACGGTAATAGTGAGAAGTGATTGCTCCCAAAAATCTTCAATCGAATTTAAAAATTCTTCTTTTCTGTCAAGACCTTCCCTCTCTGCTTCCTGGAGGATTAATTTACATATTATCAAATTATTTAAAAATTCCTTCCTGCCTTTAGATGTATCCACTGATACAGACGACCTCGAAAACAGCTCATTAAACTCACCTGTAGTTAAAGTATAATCATTTATTTTAACAGCAATTTGTTCTGAAGGAGGCTTTTGTGAACACGAGGCAATAAAAAACAAGGGAAATATAATTAATACAAATATGAGAATTTTATTTATCTTAAACATAATTTTCTCCCGTGTTAAAAAAATTGGCTTTAAATCACTACTATGATTAATTACCTTTATGTTCACTATCTGCATGTTGTTTTATAATATCTAATGCCTCTATTTCATTGTTTGCATAGCGCAACCTGGTTCTAAGATCTTTATCTGAAAGAAACCTTGCTATTGCAGCAAGTACCTGCAGATGAAGTTCCGGTTTTTCAGCAGGTGAAAGTACCATATAAATAATTTCAATAGGCACATCACCGCTCCCTCCGAAATCTACTACATGGTCTTTTGGCAAGACACCTAATGATATTGCCGGTTCATTTATTTGAGGCAGCCTTCCGTGAAGTATAGCAATACCCTCGCCTAACGTCGTACCGCCCTGTCGCTCTCTCTCAAGAATAATTTCAAGCACCTCGCCTGGATTGTTTATGAACCCTGCGGACTGAAGTGTTCTTATCAGTTCCCATATTACTTCACCTTTGTATTGAGCTTCCAGAGGGACACGAAGACATTCAGGATGAATAATCTGTGATATATCAAATTTTTCTTCTTCAATTTTAGCACGAATCCTATCTTCTTCGCCAATTAATTCTCCACCTCCTGTAATCCATGAACGCCACTTAATAAGTGCTCGTTCAGATGATATGATTCCTACCACTTCAAAAATTATTAGTCCTGGTAAAATAATACCTAGTATAGTTTCACCATCCACACCCAGTATGGTCGCAACGAAAAATGCCTCAACAACTGCAACACCTGCCTGAGGAAGCATTAATTTCGGCAAACAATGAACTAATCTGGCTTCTTGTCTTGTGATTTTACAACCAAGCCATGTCCCGAATATCTTACCACCCGCGCGCGCCAAAACATAAAATAAAACAAAAATAATATTTTCGGGATGGAAGGCTTCAAGATTCGCATTCGCCCCTATAAGAGCAAAAAATATTAATGTATACATCGAAGTCGCATTCTCAATCCTTAAGGATTTAAATATCTGGCGACCGTAAAAATTAGACACAAAAATTCCCGCGCTTACGGCAGTTATTAAAAACGGTAGGTGCCAATGTAGTGCAATTCCCACGGCCAGACATACCAAACCCCAGGCTATTATAAACATCTCAACCGAAGGGCCGGGCATTTCAGTTACTAGACGAGATAAAAATTCAGGACCCAGTATAATACTGTGGCCGTTTTTTTTCGGTATAAGCCATTTACGCGTCGTAACCAATCTTAGAACAATACATACACCAAGTCCTAGTAATATCGCAAGGCTTATCTCTTTGGCAACAGGAATGAAAACTCCTTTCATTGTGAACATCTGACTTCCATTAAGCAATAATGCTATCTGACACATAATGGAAAATACGATAACCTCTACAACATCATCGATAACAACAAGTCCGCTCAAAATATTCCGCATCTTTCCTGTAATTTCAAGCTTATTCATTATTACAAACGTTGCGGCCGGTGCAGTTGCAATACCTATACTTCCTATAATAAGTGCAATTATGGGCTTAAAGCCAAGCAGTAAAAATGTTGAGCTTACAAAAACAAATGTTGTAAATGATTCAATGAGGCATATTCCCAAAGCCTTTGAGCCTACCTTAACAAACTTGTCTTTACTCAGCTCATCGCCAATACCAAAAACTACAAGGCTTAAGAATACGAATGTAAAAAAGTGAAGTGATTCCAGGGCATGACGATATGAAGGGATATTATGTCCGATAAAATAAATAACCACAGGTCCGATAACAAGTCCGCCAAGAACCTGTCCTACTACCTCGCCTATACGTAAACTTCGCGTCAATTTTCCGCCAAAATTTGCTGCAAGCAGCAACAAACCAAAACAGACTATCTGCATATAAAAAATATCTACGTTTCTCATATTCAATATTTAAAACAACTTATTCAATAATGTCAAGTTTTGTTTATTAAAAAAATAAGGATTTTAGTAAAGTACCTTATTTTTTCAATCGGTTTAAATTCTCCCTGGCTCCTTTATGATTAGGCTCAATTTCTAAAATTTTATTCCACAATTCAATGGCCTTTTCAATATCGCCCTTGTTATAAAAGATAACGCCGCTATTATTTAATGCACCAACATGAATTTTACTAATATTTAATAGAAGTTCATATGTTTCCAATGCCTGATCATACCTGTCCGTTTGCTGATACAATAAACCCAGCTTAAACAATCCTCTCGGGTCTTTAGGTTTCATGAGTAAAATTTCCTTATATGCATTTTCCGCTCTTTCCCACTCTCCCATCTCGACTAATAAATCAGCCCTGTTTAAAAGATACAAAATATTTTCTCCGTCCATCATTATTGCACGGTTAATAATTGATAATGCATTTGAATAATCTCCACCGGCTTTGTATGCATGATAAAGATTATTTAATACATCAGGTCGTGCTCGATATTCTATAATGTATTTATTATAATAATTAGCAGCGTTAGTAAAATCCTTTTTCTCAAAATATGCATTGCCCAAATTCAAATATATTCCAAAATTTACATCCATAAGCATACTATATGGTTTTATACTTAAAGCTGTTTTGTATTCTTTTATAGCATCTTCAGTCATACCTTTCATCTGGTATGCGAGACCTAAATGGAAATGAGCTTTTGCATATAATTTTTCCAATTCTATGGATTTCTCGAGATTATAGATAGCTTCGTCTATTTGGTTTGATTTTAATAAAAATGTTCCGATGTTAAAATAAGAAACTGGGTTATCAGGAAATTTTTCATTAACCCTTTTCCATAAATTAATATTACTGTTGTATAAATTATTTTGATAAATTGTAATTCCGCATATAACTACTAATATTAAAAAATATAAACTTGCAAGACAGAATTGAACGATTTTCTTGCTACATTTTTGCATTAACATTCTCATCAAATAACCGCAAAATATACAAAATCCGATAATAGGCAAATATGTTCTGTACATTAACATTGTCACAGTACGCGGTATAATACTGGATGACGGTGCTATTGTTATAAAATAAAATACAACAGAAAAGGAAAACAAAATCTTTTTCCTAAAATTCTTAAGGGCATGATAAATAATAATCATAATTACAATTAGCCAAAAAATAAAATTAAAATCAATTCCGTCTTTAATCGGAATATTATATTCAGGCACAATGCCGACTGGGAAAAGCATCAATATTACATACCTTGCTACAACTTCTGTCTGTGTTAATAAATTATTAATCATGCTATGATAATCAGCCTGCCACACATCCCCGTAATATATAATCATGGCCATAAATAAACCACATAAAACAAAAAGCAATATATCTGCTTTTTTCCATTTAAAATAAGAAAGATTTTCACCACTATAGAAAAATTTATTTATAATGAATATTACAATGGGTACTGTAAAACCAATTGATTTAGATCCTACGCATAACAAAAATGAAGTAAATGTAAGCAAATAATAAGTAAATTTAACATTTTTTTTACTGCTTTCACGCCCGGAAACATAAAAAATAAGACTTAGCAGATAAAACAATGTGCATAATGTTATCGACCTTGTTGCAATATGATTTATGGTATTTGCTTGTATGGGATGAATTAAAAAAATAATAGAGGGAATAAATGCATAATAAAAAAGGCTTGATAAGAAAATCCTCTTCCTGCAAAGGATAAGCAAAAATAAATATAAGATAATCGAATTTAAAATATGTATAGCGATATTAACAAGATGGTAACCGGCGGGATTTAATTTACAAAAATAATAATTTATTGTAAGGCTGATATAAAATATCGAACGTCTGAAGTATGATTTAAGAAAGTAGGGAATGTTTGAAAGCAGACGTATCGATTCGTTTTCTTTTATGGTCAGAAAGTCATCGAGTACGAACACATTTCCTATGGAATTTGCATAAAGTAAAGAGCCAATGACTGCTATGCAAAAAACAGGCAGGACATAGAGCTTAATAATTTTCATCTGTAATGTTAAACTCTAGTTAAAAACATTAGAAAACTTAAAATCTTAAAATGCTACTACTTCCCTACCAAATACTCGGGAAGCGGCTGTTTGGTAAAATATATGGCTAAAGGCCCTAAAGTAAACGATGCAATATATGGAGATAAAAACAAAACCAGCATAGGCGGAATCGCTCCAACAAGGCTTAAGACCAACAAACATATTCCGATAATAGTAGAAATCTTCAGCATTTTATATGTTTGGAGAATAGTCGCATTTGCTGTTTCAATTTCACCCATAGCGCCTGTCTTCCATATATAATCCTTCCCGCTTATCTGTTTCATAACATTCTCGAAAAACGCCATCGGTCGATAAACAAGGTCAAGAAAATGTATCACTACCGATAAAATTGTTTCAACAAAACCTATTAATACTATAACTCCTATACTTCGTTTGATTTCACCTTCATAATGATACATTTTTTCTTTATATAAACACAATATTGGAGAAATAAACTTTCCTAAAAGCCATCCTGTTAAAACTATTAATGCAAACAGCATAAATAATAATTCGCCCCTTACAATCTTGCCAAGCGGAGTGATATACCATGCAACTACAGTTCCCAGGACCCATAAATCAAACACCAAAGCACCGATCAAGTTACGCAATAAAACAAATAAATGCTGCTTTCTGCCTGCCGAAAACTTACGAGTCAAATACTGTTGTACGGTTTCCATATCACCGCGCTGCCATAGTGCTCCTCTCATAAGTTCAGAAAGTTTATTGGAAAATGTTTTCTCTAAAATATAAACATCCTCTACTAATACAGACCATGAAAACAAAGCCTCCTGAAAATCATGACTCGCTGCCTTGGCAGGATGAAGCACCTCAGGCTTTATTACTTCTTTAACATAAGATGAAATCCTCATTGCACCTTTACCGAAAAACGGTGCAAATCTATAAATCCTCCATCTGGCTATCATATCAAAACCGTACATAAGTCGTGCCAAAGATGTCATCTTGATAAATAAATTTTCATCCGGATTAGATAATTCGATCGAGGGCTGGAAAATCGTAATATCACTATTATCAGGATGAATAATTTTAGCGACTAACTTCCGAATTTCTCCCTTTGGCCACACATTATCAGCATCAGAAACGAAAGCTATCTCGGCCCGCTTGGTTCTATCGACTTTTATGGTTTTTCCGCTAGTTACATCATCAATATCTGCTTCAATACCAAGTGATCTGATATCACCTAATATTACATCAAAAAGAGGATTTGCAGTATCACGTGTTCCCTTCGCAACTTCCCTCCATTTGTTTGATATATAATGTCCGGGCCTTGTCCATCCCTCATATAGGAACATTATGGCATCTTGATAGATGCCAACCTTTTTAAAAAAATCACATTTAACATTCCTATGGAAATAAAATACAACATTATCGCCGAATTCTGACTGCATTTCTTTTATTCTATTACGTGTGTATTCTTTTACAGATTCATCTCTTGTATTATCTATAAGTATAAACTTAAGATTTTTATGAGGCTCCTGATTATTTATAATATCCTGCCTCATACTGTTAAGGAGAGTGTCCATCTCAGGGTTGGTTTTAGCAAAAATTGGCCTGAAAAATACAGCTTTCACATCATCAGGAATGCCGTTTTTTATAACATCCTCATTTTCATTTAAAATCACTGGCTTTGAAAAGATATAAACAAGGAAATTAACAACCAAACTCGCTGTTCCCGAAAAACAATATGCAAAACAAATAAGCATAATAATGCAGAATATAAGATTCCATTGATAACAACTAAAATAAACAGCCGTAACGGCAGCAATAATTCCCCATCTGGCCAATCTATATAAAATGATTAATAATGTCGAAGGCAGGCTAAAATAACTCACTTTCGTTTCCATACTTAACTCCTTTTTTATAGTTATCCTTAACTATTAACCCCATATTACTACGCTTAAACCAATTATCCAGCAATATAACGAGAACAGATATAATTTGTTTTTAATTAAAAATTTGCTCAAAATCACTAACGATACATACCCAAGAACCGCTGAGATCATCATACCTGAAAGATAATAAAATATTTCGCCGGACTCCAGAACAAATATTTCTTTTATATCAAATATAAGTGCCCCTAAAATGGCCGGAATGGCAAGCAGGAAGGAAAATTTAAAAGCTAGATTTGGCTTAATACCGCACAATATTGCACATGTAATAGTTGTACCTGAGCGTGAAATTCCTGGGAAAATAGCAATACACTGGGCGCAACCGATCAAAATCGCATCAATGATATCAAATTTTGCTATGTCTTTTTTAACATGTTTTCTGTAAGATGCCGCCAATAAAATAAATCCGTTTATTATCAATAAATAAGAAACCAACTGAATAGATTGAAATGACCTGAGATATACATTTTTAAATACAACAAATGCGCATAAAGCAGGCATGCTTGCAATAACGGCAAATATACCCATCTTAAAATTGGATTCATTGTAATTTATTTCCCGTTTAAATACTCGAAATGTATCATTAATGACATCAACTAAAAATTTACGGAAATAAATTACTACGGCAATAAGCGTCCCAAAATGTAAAACTATACTCAGGAATAAACGCGGCTCCTCGATGCCGAGAAAATATTGCACAAGTACAAGATGGCCCGAACTTGATATAGGTATAAACTCTGCTACACCCTGCAGGCAGGCTAATATAATTGTATTAATTAAATTTTCGATTATCTTTCTCCTTTCACATTACAGATAATTATTTTCCCTTTTATTCTCTAATATTTCAACAATTCTTTTAATATGCTGAACATTTTTCTTTTTTGCTACTAAAACAACTTTTTCAGTTTGCACTATAACGCTATCATGAACATCCAGGAGAGCGATTAATTTATCACGGCCGTGAATTATATTATTGCTGCTGTTAAGGGCGAGGCAATTCCCCTTTATTACATTTCCATATTTATTGTGTTTGATAATGCTGTCAAGTTCGCTCCAGCTTCCTACATCACACCATCCTATATCAGCTCTAACCATAAGACAGTTAGATACCTTTTCCATAATACCGTAATCAATTGATGTAGATTCAATTGCACCATATATTCTTTTTATTGTTGATTGCTCAGCTCCGGTGTCTAATTTCTTCTCAATAGTACATAATCCTCTGAATAAAAGAGGCATATGTTCATTAATTGCATTCAATAATGTGTTAATGTGAAAAACAAACATACCGCTGTTCCAATAATATTTACGTGATTTCACATAACGCTTTGCCTTAATCACCGATGGTTTTTCAACGAATCTGGAAATATTATAAAAGTCAAATCCGCCCTTGTGTATAAATTTCTTCCCCTTTTCAATATAACCGTACCCTGTATGCGGCACTTTAGGTTCAATGCCTAATGTTATAAAATTATCACTATTCTGCGCAACATCAGCTGCTGCTTTAATTATTTTTAAAAACTGCTTATTCTTTTTTATGATCTGATCGGCAGGTATTGCCACTAAAACAGCGTCAGGGTCACGTTTCTTAATAATTATACTCGCCAGCCCCAAACATGGCGCTGTACTACGTCCCATGGGCTCAGATATTATATTATTTTTTGGTATATCCTTTAATTCACTGCAGGTAAGTTTATAATGGCTCTTATTACCGACGATTAAAATGTTTTTCGGGCTTATTACTTTTTTAATCCTGTCGACTGTCTGTCTTAACATGGACTTTTTGCCATATAATGATAAAAACTGCTTTGGCCTCTCCGCAGTACTTTCCGGCCAAAACCTGGTTCCCCGTCCCCCACCCATTATCACAGCATATATCATTTAATTCGCTCCATTGTCTCTTGAACTGCGGTCTCTATAAAATTTTTAATTTCATCCAGTCTTTTTTGTGAATCTGCTTCAAACCTCATAACTAAAACAGCTTGCGTATTTGACGCCCTGACTAACCCCCATCCATCATCAAAATTCACACGTAAACCGTCTATATCAATAAATTCATATTTGCCCTTAAATTCTTCCTTAATTTTATCAATAACTTTAAACTTAATTTCATCAGGACACTTAGTTCTGATTTCAGGGGTTACGAAGGTCTCAGGAACATCGTTCAATAGAACAGATAAAGGCTCATCAGAATTTGCTAAAATTTCTATCAACCTTATTGCAGCGTAAATTGCGTCGTCATACCCAAAATACCTGTCTGCAAAAAACATATGGCCGCTCATCTCACCTGCCAGAGCAGCATTGGTTTCCTTCATCTTTGCTTTAATCAATGAATGTCCCGCCTTCCACATAATTGCCTTTCCACCGTGTTTTGTTATGTCACTAAACAAATTTTTAGAACATTTAACCTCAGAAATAATAGTAGCGCCTGGCTTATTTTTAAGGATATCACGTGAATATAAAATCAAAATCTTATCACCGAATACAATCTCACCTTTATCGTTTACAGCACCTATCCTATCTCCGTCACCGTCAAACGCTATTCCAACATCAAGCTTTTTCTTCCTTACTTCCTCAATTATCTGCTCAAGATTCTTTGGAATTGTAGGGTCAGGATGATGTACGGGAAAATTACCATCCATTTTGCAGTTTAAGGGTATTACATTTACTCCAAGTTCCCGTAAAATAGGCTCAGCAACCTCGCCTGCTGTACCGTTACCAGCATCGATTGCAACATTCATTTGTCTTTTTATCTTAAATTTCGAGACCAGGTATTTTTTATACTCAGTCACGATATCATAATCGCTCACGCTTCCAGAACCTGATTCGAAATCTCCGGCTTCAATTATCTTTCTTAAATTTTGTATCTCCTCGCCATGTATAGTATCCGTTCCTACACAAACCTTAAATCCGTTAAAATTTGATGGGTTATGACTGCCTGTTATCATCACGCCGCCGTCAGCTTTTAAATGAAACAGGGAAAAATAAAGGATCGGTGTTGTAGTAACACCTAATGTGGTGACATTGCATCCGGTTGATTTAAGCCCTTTTATAAGAGCTTTTCTAAACCGTTCCGTACTCAGTCTGCAATCGCCTCCAACATTAATATTAGTTTTATTTTTGCGCCGCATATATGTTCCGCAGGCCATGCCTATCTTCTCGACCACATCATCAGTTAAATCTTTATCCACAATACCTCTTATGTCATATTCACGAAAAATTAATGGGTTCATCAAACATCCTTCCCTCTTAAAAAAGATTAATAATGATTTATATTAAGTGTCTATATTAACAATTTTAAATTCATCTTTCAACGGCGGATAATATGAAATAGGTTCATTGACTGAAATTGAAAAATAATCTTTTACCACTTTACAAAAACTCACTCCGTCTTTTTTATCCTCATCAGGCGACATAAGTTCACTAAAATATGTTATAGGAATTACAACCGGCGATACAGCTATAAGGCCTATCATCAGGCCAGAGCGTTTCATCTGATATGGAACGTTATGAGGTATTTTATATTTTATATTAATATCCTCATCTAAAACCTCTTTTCGCTCTTCAAGCCTCCTCCAGGCCTCTTTTTTCGAACTGGGATAATTACCATTTTTATCGACCACTAACTCAGGAATTATAATATTATTTTTTGCAATCGCATAAAATGTCGTTTTTTCCCCAGACCCATCTGATTTTACAACTTCATATAATTCAACAACTCTATAATGAGTACATGAAGTCAATAAAAGACAATTAAATAGGCCATACACTATCAGGTATTTTTTTATAATAGAAGCACACATATAATAAGCATCTCAAGATATTAATGTAATTGTAAGATTTTATAAAACGTGTTTATGCGGAATTAACAAGTCTTTTTATTATTTTTTATTTTTATCTTATGGGGTTTAACGAGCGGAATAGATTGTATAGTCTATTTCGGGGAAAATGTTATCCTTGCTTTCGATTTCTGCAAGCCATCTTTCATCAATGCTATTATTCATTATGTCTTCATAAATCTTTGTAAACCTGAAAATATGGTCTTTAATTCTCTGAATAGCATATTGAACGACTGTCCCTGTCTTAAGTATGAAAGCCCAATCACTTGATTCGGCTAATAACAATTCCCTTGCAGCCTGCTTTAAAGCCCGCTCATAAATTCCCGAAGAATTTTTATATTTAGTTGCCAACTCCTGCATGCGTATAGATGATTGATGTAAATGCCTGTATATCCAATCATTGCTACCCTCAAGCCATACTTCACTGTACCCTTTGTAACCCCAGCTTGAAAATGACGGGGTTATTACCTGATTCACCGGATTTTCCTTTAAATACTCATCAGCTGTAATCAAACGTACGGTATCCTGGTCATAATGAATTTTGCGTATCAAAAATTCAAGCCATTCAGGACCTTCATACCACCAGTGTCCGAAAAGCTCAGCATCGTAAGGTGCGACAATAACGGGTTTCTTTTTTAACTTACCGTATAAATACTCGATTTGCCTCTCTCTGTTAAACATAAAATTGCCCGCGTGTTCAGCCGCTTTTTCGCGTGCCATATCAGGCTCATAAGGTTCCTTATCATCTGTCTGTCCTGTTATGCGATGATATTTAATGCCTGTATTAATTCTGATTCCATTGTGATGTATGTAAGGTTGAATATAATCAAGCTCAAGATCAAAACCTATATCACGATAAAAATCACGGTAATAATAATCTCCCGGATATCCCTCCTCGGCACTCCATACCTGTTTTGATGATTCCATATCTCTTCCAAAACAAGCAACTCCGCTTTGACAATAAACAGGAGCAAATACTCCGTATTTTGGCCTTGGCGAGCCGTGAAGAATACCGTGTGAATCCACAAAAAAGTACTTAATTCCATACTCTTTTAAGATTTTATCATCACCGGGATTATAACCGCATTCTGGAAGCCACATTCCCTTTGGGCTCCGGCCCAGATTTTTTATGTAATCATCAACTGCTATTTTAGTCTGTGCCCTTACGAAGGTTTTGACAACATCCATATTAGGTAAAAATCAATGCGTAGCTCCGCACGTAATAATATCCAGTT
>CAZLCT010000034.1:0-4260 GCA_964558015.1 uncultured bacterium
ATACCTCAAAAAACAGTATTATTCTAACTCCTGCTCAATCGGCTAAATAATTACTCAAAACTCCTAGGGCAGGACTTCCTCCACTGATTTTCTCGCTTCGCTCGTAAATCAAGGCGTGGAGGACTTCGTCCCCTTCGGGGACTTCGCGAACCTTCATGCCTACATTTCTTATTCGCCGTAGGCATAGGTTTTCGTCTCTCACGAAAATTAACAAAGAAAAAGCCCATAACATATCAACTGTCATGGGCTTTTCTTTATTAAACTCCCCGGGCAGCCTGCCCGCCGAACTGTTAAGGCAGGCGGGGACTCGGCTACTACGTTCGCATCATCCACGATGCTCTCTGCCCCGCACTATAAAGGTGCGGGGTAAACTCCGCCTCCCCTCCGCTCACTAATTTTCACATCCTGTGAAAATTGCACTCCCATAAGGTCGCGCCGTTCGCTACGCTTCGAGTCCTGCTTTGACTAAAGAGTAAATAAAAAGCCCGCATTTCTGCGGGCCTTTTTATTTACTCCCCGTGTTGGACTGCTGTAAGAACTTCTCCTATTCTTTTGAACTACAACGAGTTAAGCGGCATAATAAGCGAAAACTTGCACACCAAAAACGGCTCGAAAACTATATTAATCCGTTAACCAAAGCGCACGCTTATAAGAAAATGATGGAAAAGGAAGGGCTTAATCAGACGCAGCTTGCAAAGAAACTAGGAATATCGAGGGCGAGAGTAACGCAGTATCTTAACTTGCTGAGACTTTCACAAGATCAGCAGCAATATATTTTAGCGAATGGAAAGGGGGAAATAATAACTGAACGAAGCCTAAGAAGTTTTAGTCAAGTGCGATAAAACAACTACTTTCTACCTCGAAAAACACAAACTCATATACGTGTATGCACTTTGGGCTATCAAAAAAACACGATCGGCAATTATTCTTACCTTAATCAATACCGATTGCGCGGTTTGCCAAAGCGGCCACTGCCCCGCCCGCCTCTTTTTCCTCGTCCTGCTCGGTCATCTCGGGGACCCGAAAAACTGCGTCGCTCTTCGCGCGCACGCGCTTGACTTACCGCTATCGTCCGGCCGTCAAGTTCTTTCCCGTTCATAGTCGATATAGCATTCTCTACTTCCTCTTGAGACCCTACTTCAACAAAGCCAAACCCTTTCGGCCGATCAGTATATTTGTCTTTGATGATTGTTACTGTCCCGACAGGCACTCCGTTTGATTCGAAAAAATCATTCAATCCTTCTTCATTAATCTCGTAACTTAAATTACCAACATACAGTTTGTTCTCTTGTGCTCCCATATATACCTCCTGGTATAACATTTTTTCATGAAAAATAACAGATTTTACTTAATTCATAACGTCAGACATCATTTCTACGTAGTGCTGATCTATATCTCTATAAATATCTCCTGAAGAACTTGTGCCCCCTTGTTGGCATAACGACGAAGAGATAGCAAACAGTCTCTCAAACCATAAGCCAAAAAGGTCCCTCACAGTCATCTTCTTTTTTAATTCCCTCTCAACCTCCTGCTCCGCCTCAAGCCAATCATCTAATGCAGTATTTAATGACTTTATTTTCTCTTCATGAAGCCCCTGCGCCCTTACTTTAATTTTACCTACTTCATCCTCCGTATATTCGCCAGATTCTTTATGCTCCATGCTCAGTTGTTTTCTAATTTCCCGCTCAGCGTCAAGCCAGTCGTTAAGTGCCGTATTAAAAGACTGGCACTTCTTTTCCCAAATGGTATGGGCTTTCTCGCGTATTTTCTCCAAATCTGCCTCAGAGTAACAGCTCCTTCTTTTCTTTTTGTTTTCTATTATTCCTGTTGTATCCATACTCGTTCATCTCCTGTATTCTGATTTCTGTGTTTTTCCGTTATCTAGTTTGAACAACCGTTATATCAAAATGCAACTCTTTCCCTGCAAGAGGATGATTAAAATTAACAATAACCGTCTCCTCTTTTACCTCATGTATAACAACTGGCATGCTCCCTCCATCCTGTGTTCGTGCCTTTAATACCGTTCCGACATGTAGTTCCATGCCGGGCGAAAGTTGGCTTTTTGGTATTTCCCGAAACGCCTCAGGATCTACCACACCATAGCCTTCTTCCGGAGAAACAACGATCGTTTTCTTGTCACCTTCTTTCAAGCCATGTAATTGTCGTTCTAATCCCCGAACGATATTTCCCTCTCCATGAACATATCGATGAGGCTCTCTTCCTTTCGAGCTATCAACCTCTTCGTCATCAACTGTCAATACGTAATCAAATAATACTGCTTTTCCTTTTTCAATCATGTGGATTCTGCCCCTTTCTCATTTCTCACAAGTACGCTTATTATCACACCTAACTTCAGGAGTGTTACCCTGAACAAGCGTTTCATACACACTACAATTCAGCCACTCTATTCAGTTATTTATGCCGATAAACAACTCTTCCTCTCGTCAAATCGTACGGCGACAACTCAATGTCAACTTTATCTCCTTTCAATATCCGAATAAAATAACGCCGCATTTTCCCACTAATGTACGCCAGCACTTTGTGCCCATTGTCCATCTCTACTCGAAGCATGGTGTTAGGCAACACCTCGGTTACCACACCACTGACTTTTATCGCTTCTTCCTTTGCCATCGTTTACGCTACTTTCCTCAAACAGGCGACTGTTTGCCTAACTAAAGAATCCATGAGTTTTTTTACCGGTATAATTTCTTTAATTCTTGATACGTTACGACTGGCGAAAATGATCGCGTCTTCGGTCAAATGCTCATCAACCGCATTTAGAAGCAAGTTTGCAATACAATACGGTGCTGTGTTCATATCACACGTCTTCAGACATTGATAGGCACACATTATTTTTTCTCCCCTTTCCTGTATAAGTTTGTCAATAAACTGCGTACGTATTGCTCTTCCCGGAAGTCCCACGGGACTTTTAATAAGGACAATATCTTCATCACGGGCATTGAGATACTTTTGTTTAAAGCTGTCGGGAACACTACATTCATCAGTAGCGACAAACCGCGTTCCCATCTGCACTCCTTGTGCTCCCAGCTTCAAGAAGCGAGCGATATCACTGCCATCAAAAATTCCCCCTGCTGCGATAACAGGAATGGCTACATTGCATCGCTGCTCGTGTTCGCGCACGATTTTTAATACATCAGCTACTATATGTTCAAGTGCATTTTCCTGCTTTGACATGATCTCATCTAAAGAAAATCCTAAATGCCCGCCCGCAAGCGGTCCTTCGACGACGAAAGCATCCGGAATTCTGTTATACCTTTTTTCCCATGATTTAATAAGGATCTGTGCAACGCGGGCAGAAGAAACAATAGGAATGAGTTTTGCCGGCGAACCCTCGGCAAATTCAGGCAAGCGAAGTGGCAGGCCGGCGCCTGAAATAATATAATCGACGCCCTCACGCGATGCCGTACGAGCAAGGTCTTCAAAGTTACTTAAAGCGGCTAATATATTAACACCAATAACGCCGTTTGTTTTACTGCGAGCTTCTCGAATCTCATGTTCCAGTCCTTCGCGAGATGAACGGATAAAGTCTTCCTCTGCTTCTCCGGCCTTTGAACCAAGTCCAACACTTGCAATTGTTCCGGCACCACCACAGTTTGCAACGGCACTTGCGAGTGAAGCGGTCGAAACCCTCACGCCCATGCCACCTTGAATAATAGGAACGGGAACGGTTACATCACCAATATGTAGGGGAGCTAAACGATTTGACATGCCTTATACCTCCGCGCTTTCTTTCGCACCTAGGAGGTCTCATGCGCCTTTATCGTATAAGGCATCAAAGATACTAAAAGAGGTGTTAGAAAATCTTATTTTATATATTAAAGAATACCACTAATTACTGTCGAATACGAGTACTATTCTATTTATTTCTCGAAGAAGACCCGCCGCCGATTGCGAACGGGGCTTCTTTCGTCTGTTATATCTTTACTACATTAATGGCTTGTTTACCTTTTGGGCCATGTTGAGATTCAAATTCAACTCTTTGCCCTTCGTCTAAACTTTTATAACCATCACCCTGAATAACGCTGTGATGTACAAATACATCTTCGCCTGACTCAGGAGTAATAAATCCATAACCTTTTGAGTTATTAAACCACTTAACGGTTCCTGTGATCATTACAAACTACCTCCTTCCAATAAAATTATAGTAAATAATGGGATCCTGCGCTGCGCGAGATTTTCCACTGCGCTCTTATCCCGCCTAAAACAAAACATCCTGTTTTTTGGCGGGATTGTTTCATC
>CAZLCT010000034.1:4360-24166 GCA_964558015.1 uncultured bacterium
GATCCCACATCCCTCGCAACCAATACATCCCTGTACTGCTCGGGATTGTTTCATCGATCCCACATCCCTCGCAACCAATACATCCCTGTACTGCTCGGGATTGTTTCATCCAGAAACAAAAAAACCGTAAGGCAAGTTTTTCTCTGCCTTACGGCTCAAGATTGTTACTCCCTCATTTACTACATAAGGAAGTATAGGTTGCTTTCTCCTCTTTGGCAACTCTATTCCCTTATTCTATTCCCTTATTCCCCTTATTACAATACTTCCAGGCAGTTCTTCTGCTCTCTAACTCCATTCGCAAACGAACGATACAGAAAGTAACCTTTTTTTGTTCAAAATCAGTTTTTTGTCTCTATGTCCTGTTTTATTACTCCTTTGATAACATTCATCATTTGTTCTTTAAGTTTTGCCGATGTCACTGCAGGAAGAAGGTTGTACAAGTTGAGGAGCTGTTTTAAGTAATTCTGTTTTAATGAAATTGATCGAATCTCTGCAAGCGAAAACGTACTCACGATCGCTCGTAAGGCACTGATGGAAAAATTAATACTCATGTCCTTTCCCGTTAAAAACGATACGAGAAACTCTTCGCTTAAATTGTTCATATTGCCAATTGCTTTGTTGAGCATCGGATTAGTGAATTTAGAAAGCATATCAGAAATCATTAAATGAATCTCTATAGCGGGTATTTTGGGCCCGAGAAGTTCTTTCTTGTAATCGGTGATTGATACTTTATGAGTCAAGTACCGCACGATGAAATTCGCCAAAATCTCAGATTCCTCAAGGCACCGGTGGAATGAAAATCCTGACGAAGGCAGCGCGGTATTACAACTATCACCGATACAAAGAAAAGTATTGGCATTAACATAGGTCTGTCCGCCCAGCGGAATATTCCCCATTTTTGACTCATAGATTTCACCGCTTATATTTCTCGCTTTCATATAAAAGGCAAGTTTCTCCTCTTTTTCTTTAATATTACTTGCCGTGAGCGGTGAAAAGAAAAATATTCCTGCCATCATTTTATCGTCCTCAAGCGGGACCAGCCAGAAATAGTCTGATCCGGGAAAATACGAATCGTACAGATGCATCGTATTTCCATTTTTGTGACTGACACCTTTTATAAAGAAAGCCAGGCACCCCATGTCGAGGATATCATTCTGAAGACCGTTACTGCGTAAGATCTCCGATTTTCTCCCCATTGCGTCAACGGCAAGTTTCGCGCAGTAGGTATGCTGTGACGTTGTTATTGTGATGTCATTATTTTTTCCTTCGAATGAATAATAGAGAAAAGGCTCCTCATGCCTTATGAGAGCTCCTTCATTTCTCGCCCGCTCGGCAAGCAGGGCAAGCGCTCTTTCACCATAAATAGGACACATAAACTTTTTATCCTTAAAAAAATAACTGCTGCCAAGATAGCACGAAAAAACAATATCCGAAAATCTGTTTCGTATGCATTCTTGCAACGAATATTTATTTAAAATATAATCGAACGTGAGCCATGTTTTTTGGGTCTCACCGATTTTATTCTGCTCAAGTAAGAGAACCGAAATTCCTTTTTTCGCACAATGTAATGCGCTGCCAAGTCCTGCCGGTCCGCCCCCGAGTATAATCACATCAAAGGTAGTATTTGACATTACGAAACTCCTCCTGTACAGCATACGAATCGAACTAAATAAATAAACTGGAATATAACAAATGGGAAAGGATGCAACAAATTCAAAGACACGCAGAAATGTACTATTGTATTGCCTAACCCAGATAAACTGGATCAGGCCCTTTTAAGTAATTTCTTGTCAAGAAAGCGCAAGAAATTACTTAAAAGGGCCTAACGAGCCACTAACGTAAAACTGTTCCGTTTTTCCCTTCTTGTTTAGCTTGTCGCAGAGAGCTATCGGCAACCCAAATTAATTCTTTAAGGTCTTTTGCATTGTGTGGAAAAACTGCTATTCCTGCACTAAATTGTAATGTGAGCTCTTTTGCGTTTTCTACATGCAGTGAGGTTATCTTTGTCTGGTCTAAATTATTCCTGATTCTCTCTAAGACTACTGAAGCATGTTGCGAATCTGATTCAGGAAGGACGATTATAAACTCATCACCCCCATATCTCCCTACAATATCTGCAGTCCTCACACTATGTTCAAGAACATTGGTAAAGGCTACCAAGGCATCATTGCCTGCCAGATGGCCATGTTCATCATTTATTCCTTTAAAATGGTCAATGTCTATCATGACTATACTGAACTGCTTCTGATAGCGCTTGGAGCGGGCAATTTCATTTTCTAAAAGCTTCATTATCGATCTATAATTTACACAGCCGGTGAGTTCATCGTGGCTCGCAAGGTTTTTTAATTTCTCTTCTGCTTCCTTGCGCACGGTAATATCCTCAATAGCGAGCAAGATAAGCCCCACCTGTTTAGCTTTCCGATAAATTTTGCGAGCATTGAGGAGCATTGTTCGCTTGCCGATATCAGGAAAATTATGTTCAACCTCAAAGCTATCAAAACTGGTGACATGGGGAAGGATATCCTCCAGCAATTCTCGTAGTTTCGGGATATCCCATTGACGATTCCCTAAATCATAAATACGTTGCTTCTCGGTATCCTCACGTTTCACGTTAAAGATTTGATAGAAGGAAGGACTGGCTGAAACCACCTTTAAATCTTCATCCAGAACAACTAAGGGGTCACGCACGGTACTTATGATGCCATTGGCGTATTCAAGGGCATCCTCAGTTTCTTGCTCTAATTGCTTGCGCAGTTCAATCTCACTATGAAGTTGTCTATGAATAATTCTTTCTGCGGACGTGCGATTATCAACCCGCTTCTCAAGAGTTTTCTCGAATTCGTTTAATTCCCTCTCTTTGTTTGTTAGTTTAGATGTCAGCTTTATTATCTGCTTCTGCAACGAATTGATTATTCCCTCGAATGGTTTTTGGTTATTCTTTTTGCTTTCCATTTATTTCACCTTGTCTTTAATTATATACTTTTTTCTGGTAATTGATAGAACTACTTAACCTTATCTAATCCCTTTGGCCTCGGTTCCTCACTAAACTGCTCCTCCTGTAAGAATTCCCACTCTTCTTTCTTGCATAAGGCCTTTCTCAATTTCATGATTTCTTAAAAATAACAATTCCCAAAGGCGGCAAAGTTAAAGAAAGTGAGTTATATCTACCATGTGACGCTACAGGTGTTGAATTGCATCCGTCAAAATTGCCATGTCCACTACCACCATATCGTTTCGCATCGCTATTCAATACCTCTTTCCAAAAACCATCCTCTGGCACGCCTACGCGATAATTTAACCGCGGCAGAGGCGTAAAATTACAGGCAATCAAAAATAGGTCTTTTGTCGTTTTCGCCTTTCTGATAAAAACCAAAACGCTTCTGTCGCAGTCGTTACAATCAATCCACTCAAAACCTTCAATTTCACAATCTAATTCATGCAATGCTTTTTCTTCTCTGTACAAATGATTTAAATCACGAACCCACGTGAGAATCTCTTTATGTTGCGCGTGATCAAGAAGTTCCCAATCTAAACTTTTATCATGATTCCATTCATTCCACTGACCAAATTCTCCCCCCATAAAAAGCAATTTCTTAGCTGGATGTGTGTACATGTACCCAAATAACAACCGTACATTAGCTCTTTTCTGCCAATCATCCCCCGGCATTTTTCCAAGCAGTGACCCTTTCCCATAAACAACCTCATCATGAGAAAGCGGTAGCACAAAGTTTTCATAAAATGCATACGAAATACTGAAAGTAACCTGACTATGGTGAAATTTCCGGCGAACCGGTTCGCGTGAAAAAAATTGAAGGCTATCGTGCATCCATCCCATGTTCCATTTCATACCAAATCCAAGCCCGCCTAAATAACTTGGCCTCGATACCATCGGCCACGAGGTGGACTCTTCCGCTATCGTCTGTACGTCGGGGAAATTCTCGTAAACAACTTCGTTAAGCTTTTTCAGAAATTGTATAGCATCAATGTTTTCACGCCCACCGAACCGGTTGGGAATCCACTCCTTCTCTTTACGGGAATAATCTAAATAAAGCATCGAGGCTACAGCGTCAACACGAAGGCCGTCAACATGATACTTATCAAGCCAAAAAAGAGCATTGCCAATAAGAAAATTTCGAACCTCGTTTCTTCCAAAATTAAATATGTCACTCTTCCAGTCAGGATGAAAACCCTGCCGCGGGTCTTCATGTTCATAAAGATGTGTCCCATCGAAATACCCAATCCCGTGTTCATCGGTAGGAAAATGTGACGGCACCCAATCTAAAATAACGCCAATACCGTTCTGATGTAAATAGTCGATTAAATACATGAAATCCTGCGGTTCGCCATACCGGCTTGTCGGAGCGAAATAGCCAACCGTCTGATACCCCCATGAACCGTAAAATGGGTGTTCCATAACAGGAAGAAATTCCACATGCGTAAATCCCATGTGGTGTACATATCCAGTAAGAAGCGGGGCTAATTCACGATAGGATAGGAAACGATTTCCTTCTTCGCATACTCGTTTCCATGAGCCAAGATGAACTTCATAAATTGATATAGGGGATTGCAGACTATTTTTTTCTTTGCGATTTCGCATCCATTCTTCATCATGCCATTTATAGTTTAAATCCCAGACACGTGATGCCGTATTCGGCGATAATTCCCAATAAAAAGCAAACGGATCTCCTTTATCTACTTCATAATCATTCTGTTCGGAAACAATATGGTATTTATACAGATTCCCTTTGCATACATTAGGAAAAAACCCCTCCCAAAAGCATGAACCATCCCATCGGATACCAAGTTGGTGAGTATTTTTATCCCACTCATTGAAATCACCCATAACAGAAACCTGTTTCGCATTGGGAGCCCAAACAGCAAAATACACTCCTTTTTGTCCATCTATAGATAAAACATGCGAGCCTAATTTCTCATAAATGCGAAAATTATTGCCTTCTTTAAAAAGATGAGCATCATAATCAGTTACGAGAATATCTTCGTACATCGCAGGCGATATGTGTTCTGTTGTATCAATAGGAAGTTTTTCTTTAGACTTCCTTCCTTTTTTACCTTTTCCTTTAGGCATGATCTAAGCTCCTCTCAATCATTAAGAACCTTGGTTGCGTATTCTCCTCTTTGCGGTAAGGGAAAACAAGCGGTCTAAAGCACAAAAAAGGCCCCTGCAACATACTGCATTACTAAAGGTTTGAAAAAGTCAACTTTTCCTGTACATTGTTCAGACTCTCTTTTTTAGTATAACATTCCTTTATCATTTTTATTACGATTCTTTCTCCTGCCCCTTTACCCCGTATAAAAGCAGATCATCCTGATTTCTGCGGGGTTATTGTATCCTGAAATAAAAAAGACTCCCCTTCCTGGTGGGAAGTCTTCACTATGAAATTCGAGTTTCTGTCCTTCGACTCCTTCGTCGCTTCGCTCCTTAGTCTTTCAGGATTTTTCTCTGATAATCTTCAGTATTTTTAATAATCTTGTTCATCATATCAACTACCTTCTGGGGATGATTACCAACAGCGGTTTCCCCTGAAAGCATCACATATAATGCTCCATCCAAAAGGGCATTTGCAACATCACTTACTTCAGCTCGTGTAGGTATCTCATTTTCTGTCATACTTTCAAGCATTTGTGTCGCAACAATCACTGGCTTGTTCTTCTTAATACATTTTGCAATTATCTCTTTCTGAATAACCGGCACTTTATAAATCGGTACGCAGATTCCCAAATCTCCGCGGGCGATCATAATTAAATCAGCTTCATCTATTATTGCATCAATATTGTCTACCGCTTCCTGATTTTCGATTTTAGCAATCAGTTTACATTCCGGATGTGTCCGTTTTACAATATTCCTCAGCATTCTTATGTCATTCGCATTTCTTACAAACGATTGCGCAATAAAGTCAACTTTATAGTCCACTCCCGACTGAACATCTTCTTTATCTTTACCCGTAATACCGCAGAACTCGAGTTTGGCTCCTAGAATATTCATTCCTTTATGTTGTTTTAATATGCCGCTATTGAGCGCCTTAAGTAGCAATCTATCCTTTTCAACATTTTCTATTTGAAGTCCAATTTTTCCATCATCAACGTAAATCAACATTCCTTTCTGCATTACTTCTAACGACCCAGAATAATCAAAAGGGACGGCTGCGGCGTCGCCTATGATATGTTCCTGAGCAAGGTAAAGCCGGCTATTCTTATTCAGTTGTATTGGTTCTTTCAATTCACCAATACGAATACGATGTCCCTCTAAATCCTGTATTATCTTTATGGCGCGATGCATCTTTTTATTCAGATGTCGTACAAGCTTGATGCGTTCTGTATGTTCACTCTTTGTTCCATGTGAAAAGTTAAGCCGAACCACGTCTAAACCATAACGATACATTTTGCAAAGCGTCGTCTCGTTACCACTTGCCGGGCCTAACGTTGCTATTATTTTTGTCTTTACCATACGAGTCCTGTCTTCTGTTAAACCTTTTGCATCGGCTTATCACAACAGACAAGTTCACCACCACCTACTTTTGTCACGGTAACTTCATTACCACAAACACTACATTGATATTTTTCTCCAACGTTTTGCACTTTCATAAGCAACCCCCTATAAACAAATTAATAATTCACCTGTCCGACTTTTAACTTCATATGCCTTTCTACACCTATCAGCGAAAAATCACATTGCCTCGCCGCTCGTTCAATCTCTTGTTTTCTCCCATAAAGGACAGTCTTCGCTAGTTTAGTTTCATATGCCATTTTTATTGCAGAAAGAACTGTTGTGTCCGCTGCCTCAACTACAGCACGTGTTTTTATAGGATACTCCCGCGTTGTTTCAATTATTTCTTTAAACGACTTCACGGTGGAAATCTCCTTAATATATATTTCTTTAACCTATCGCCTTATTATGCAAACAGCTTCACCCCTATCATGCCAACTAAAAATCCCAAATTCGCTCCAAGCGCAGGCTCCCAGTGTCTGCGCATTTTTGACGATGGTGCAATGTCCTGAAAAATTAAATATAAAATACCTCCTGCAGAAAAAAGCATCATTCCCGCAGCATACGCCTCGTTATTCGCTAACATAACAGCACCGGCAAGAGCAGCAAAAACACCCAAAAAACTTAGCACAAAAAAAACCGATAAAATGCGTACTGGCGCATGCCCACTTTTACGCAAATCAAAATAAGCATTGAATGCTTCCGGTATATTCTGGAAGCCAATAAAAAATGCCAACAGTATTCCCAAGCAATGATCACGCGCAAAAACAGCCCCTAATGCGATAGACTCCGGAATGAAATCCATCAGCATTGCCATTGTTTGCGCCAATATTCCTCCCCGTCGTTCGATAAAATAATCTAACAAAAAGAAGAAAAGAGCTCCGCATAGAAAAATAAGTGTAAACACCTGGATAGGGAATACCTCAATGCCTTTCGGCGTAAGGACAAAGGCAACCGCAGCAATCAATATGCCGCCGCCAAATGCAATAGAAAAATGAATAATGTACGATTCGATTATTCTGTTACACCATCGCTCAAATACTCGCGCCAATACTCCGCCACAAAATATAGTCACGCCTGCTATCATTGAATAGAAAACAATCTCATAAATATTAGCCATGTGTATAGGTCCTTGGACAAAAATATCAGTAATCTAACACTATTTTCTTGATACGAAATACCCAATAATAAATCCTACAACCATAATCAATGGTAACAAAATAATCCCCGACATACTAATTTTCCAAAATAATAATCTCAAAGATACTACCTCTGTGTTCTGAAAAAGAATAATGAGAAACAATGTACTAACAACAAGAATCACAACTGTTTTTGGCTTCATAATGCTCTTTCCATTTTTTTGAACGTTTCCTTCTTCCTTCGCAAAACTTTCACAATTGCCCGAGTTAATTCAGCAGGTTCCTTAACTCCCGACTTTTACGGCATCTTTTTGCTCACTTGATCTCTCCTCATTCACTTTCCAGTACATTCCCTCTGGGGTGGCAAGTACATCCGCCTCAACGGTAACAATATCTTCATTGTATCTGCTTCTGCAAAAGGGTGTCGCCATCTGGTGTCATACCCTTCAAGAATTTGAAGAGATCACTGCCCGTGGAAAGGACAATGGTCGTGTTTTGGGCGATGATAGCCTTGTATGCCTGCATGGTCCGTGTGAATTCATAGAACGCCACCGATTCAGGGCTCTGGTTGTAAGCCCTCGCGTAGATTTCGGTCGCTTTCGCGTCCGCCACGCCACGAATCTCCTCGACCTGCCGGTAGGCTTCGGACTGAATCTTGTTTAGGTCACGCACACGATTGCCGCGGATTCTGGCGGCCTCTCCATTACCTTCGGACAGAAAACGTTCCGCGATCTGTCGCCGTTCACTGATCATTCGATCGTAGATCTTCGGACGCACGCTTTCATTGTAGTTGATCCGCTTGAACCGGATATCGAGCAATTCGATACCAAACACCCGAATCTTCTCGGCAGCAGCGGCAAAAATCTCCTGTTCGACCAGTTTACGTCCCTTCTGGATCGGCACCAGTGATCCCATATTCAGCTCCCGTTCCGCCTCGGTCAGGAGGGCGTCGCGCAACGGTATGCGATCCTTGGTGGTGCGGATGATCTCGATCAATTCATGCTTGGCCACAGCGTTACGGGTCTCGCTACCTAGAATATCGTCAAGGCGGGACTGAGCGCTGCGTTCATCGCGGAGCCGCAAAAAGTACTGGAGGGGATCTGTAATTCGCCAGCGAGCAAAGAGGTCGACTGAAATGTAGAGCTTATCCTTGGTTGGCATATCCGACGGAGCTCCATCCCACTCGAGAACCCGCTTATCAATCGGATTGATATCCTGGATTAAGGGCAATTTGACCTTCAGACCGGCGGAAGTTACGGGAGTGCCGACAGGCTTGCCGAACTGGGTGATAATCATTTGCTCGACTTCACTCACCGTATAAACCGAACTCATCAATATGTATGTCCCGATACCAAAGACCACTAAGATAGTTATTTGTTTGATTCTATTCATGTCCGGTCTCCTTTCTGGGAATCAAGATTTAACAATGGCAAAATACTACGCATCTCTTCATCGACAATGATCTTGTAATCTATGCCGGGCATGACGTCCTGCAATGTCTCGATGTAGATACGACGACGAGTGACTTCTGGGGCCTTATTGTATTCCGCCAATAAAGCGCTGAACCGAGCAACATCGCCTTCCGCTTCATTGACCCTCTTGAGCCGGTAGCCATCGGCCTCGCGGATTCGCTGATCCTTCTCGCCTTCTGCCAATGGAATCACTTTGTTGTAATCGCGCCGGGCTTCGTTGATCAGCTTTTCTTTCTCCTGTTGCGCCTGGTTGACCTCGTTGAACGACTCCTGAACCGGTTTGGGCGGATTGATGTTCTTCAATTGCACCTGGTCAATGCTAATCCCCATTGCGTATTTGGTTGAAAGCGCCTGCATTTTGGTCAGTGCTTCCGTTTCGATTTCCTGCCGGCCGATGGTAATCACTTCGTCCACGGTACGATCGCCGACAACTTCCCGCATTACGGATTCGGAAACATAGCGGAGGGTCGCACTCGGTTCGCGAACTTCGAAAAGGAATTTGACGGGATCAATAATGCGGTATTGAATCACCCATTCCACCAGGGCGGCGTTCAGGTCCCCGGTCACCATCTCCGTTTCCCGTTTTCCATCGCGAGGACTCTGGTGCGGATCTCTGGCGCCTGGGGTTGTAAACCCGAATTCCTGCTTCAACTGCCGTTTGACGGGAACAATTGTTGCTGCATCAATGCCCAGTGGCAGTTTGAAATGCAATCCCGGCGGAACGCTCTTGAGGTATTTACCAAAACGTTGTACGACAGCGACAGAGTCGCTCTGCACAGTGTACCAGGCCGTCCCTGCTACGCCGAGGACGGCCACAATAAAAACGGCAAAGATGATTAAATTGAGTGGGTTACGACTCCCCATGATCTGCTTAACCAGACCCTCAATATTATAATTACCGGGTTGGTTCTCACTACCCCCTAGACCGCCATTGCTATTATGTGATTTCATTTTGATTTCCTCCTCTCTCTCATTCGATTGATAGATACTTTAATTTTAGACTCCCTGATTATCACGTTCTCCTTACTCGAAACGAGCCAATGCCATTTGTACATGGGCATCAAAGATCTCCTGTTTTGGGACGACGGTCGCCACGATGTTTTCTATCTGTTGTTGGGAGTACATTGCTTCCTGGCTCTCTGGATAATCGGCCATGACACCCCTGTATAATTCGAAAGCTTCTTTTACATTTTTGGTATTATAATGCGCCGCATACGCCACCGCATAATCTTGACCAGCCTTTGTAAGTACTTGTGTCTGTTTTTTCATACATTCTGTCCTTTCTTAAGTTGCGTTTAATCAGTTCTTACGTTTCTTATGTGCGTAAATGCTTACGCAGAAGGGGTACTAATTTTTTTTCTATTTCATTTTTTCCCACGACTTCATCGATCGCCGCACTTACATGATTTTCCTTTCGCATGCCCCCTGCAAACAACGACAGCACAAAAATGACGCAGCGCGGCAATGCTTTTTTAATCTCCTCGGATGCCTCTATCCCATTCATATGAGGGAGTTGCATGTCCATAAGAATAATACCTGGCTTGTGCTTTATTGCTGTCGCCACGCCTTCTTCTCCAGTTGCAGCCTTGAAAATCTTAATAGTGGTGAGTCGTTTCTTGAGATACTGACTCAGCGTATTTCTAAACTCGCGGTGATCGTCAATAATTAAAAGTTTTGACTTTATGCATCCATCGTTTCTTTTCATTCTTATTCACCTTACCCGCTCATCTGAAATATTGAAAAATATTTCTCTTTATCAACGTTATATCATCTACTGCTTATACCCGCACACGTTCGGGTCTCATTAACCACCGCATGGTACGGTTGCGGCGTATCCATTCCTTGATAATTATATATCCCATGAAACGAAAAAAGGCATTTCTGAAATTCAACTTAAAAACTAAAAAAGACGACCTCCAGAAAGAATAAAATTTTGTATATGCCCTGATAACGTTAATCTGAAGTTCGTGTGCCGATAATAACTTCGGATTAAAGACAATATGCTGGCCGTCATACAAGCTCCAGTCTTTAGTGAAAATACGTTTTTGTTCTTTGAGTTCGTCATAAACTTTTGTCCCGGGGAAAGGAGTCAGAATAGACATCTGAATGGTATCTATTTTCTGCTTTATCGCAAACTTAAACGTTTCCCACACCGTATGTTTTGTATCATCCTCTCCTCCCAAAACGAACATACCATGGATCTTTATTCTTTTTTCATGAAAAGAACGGATAGCTGTTGCAATATCAGTAACCGTTTGTTTCTTTTGATACGCTTTGAGCGTCATGGGATTAACCGACTCAAACCCTACACAGACAGCTCTGCATCCTGCCTTGGCCATAAGATTTAAGAGCGATTTATCTTTCGCAACGTCACACCGTACTTGACAAGACCAATGATTAATCTTATTTTTTATCATGAGATGTAATAAGCGTTTTGTCCTCTCAGGATGAGCCGTAAAGTTATCGTCGCAAAAAAAGATTGATTTTGCTTTTCGTGACATCAACTCTTCAATAATAGTATCAGCTCTGCGAAAACGGTATGTGCGGCCAAACATTTTGGTAACAGAACAAAAACTGCAATCATACGGACAACCACGCGAGGTAGAAATAGGAACAATTAAGGATGAGGGGCAATACTCTTTAATTAACGAAAAATCGGGGTAGGGCAAACTATCCAAATCATCAACAGGTTTTCCATACACAATAGCCTCTTTTACCCTACCCTCAACGACATCACTCATGACCGATTCAGTCTCTCCAACCACGACCTGCCGCGCATACTGGAGCGCTTCAGAGGGGAGGAGACTTGCATGGACACCGCCAAGGATCACTTTTTCCCGAGGAAACTTGGCAGCAATCTCATAGCCGCGTTTTGCCGTTGATGTTAAGATAGAAATACCGACGATATCAGCATCTAATTTCGAATAATCAGGTTTATGAATGTTTTCGTTATAGATCTCGACATCATGTCCCCGCTGTTTCAAAATAGTCCCCAAATAGACCGGCCCTAAGAGCGGCATTCGGAATTTGCTGTACACATTTGCCTCGCTCGCGCGGGGCTCTATAAATATAATTTTCATGGGGTTTCCCCTTATTTAATAAGTGAATCGCGTTCTATCTGGCTCTTACGAATGTCGTACTCAGCCTGCGTAATCTTTCCGTCTTCGAGGTCACTGTCAATTTTGCGCATTTGCCGTTCGAGGTTAATTTCATACCCTGCACCAGTCCCTAATGCGCCACCGCCAGCACCAGTCCAGAACGCCCCGCTACACCCCGTCAGTAATAACGCAACACACATTAACATTATCGTTTTTTTCATTGTGTCTCCTTTCTTTCTTCTCGGGTTCATTCGATTTATCTGCATCATTGCTCTCAACAACCGGAGGTCCTAAACGGTGGTCTATCTCTGCATTAAGCAATGGTTCATGCAAAAACTTTTCAATCAGTTTACCAGTTTGAAATGCTAATCTGATCGATATAAATACTGCCTGTCTTTGGACGGGAATTCTGATCATCAAATACAACAACGAATCGGTCAACATGGGCCCAGTCGCCAATACCGCGAAACTTATTGAAAGGAATCGAAATCTTTTGCCATTGATCGGTAATCCCTCGCACCATATAAGAATTAAACGGCTGGTTGCGAGTATCTCTGAGTTCGATTTTGACAGTCTTCGTAAAACCTGCGTCGGCATCACCCTTGATATAGAAATTCAGCGTATTGTAGGACGTAAAATCGTACCCGTTAAAGTTCATCCAAAATCCGCTGTACGTTTGATTCAAAGTATTAACTTTATAATCCAAACGGACAGAGTAACCCGAAGGATTGCCCTTGGCATCATCCTTCACAAATGACATCTCACTGCCTGCATCTGTATCAATTGGTTCTTTATTCCACGTACCAAAATCTCCCCCTAAGTTGTTGGGATTACCCCCGGAATTAAGATCGGCAATGACCAGTTCCTTTTGCGGATTCGCTTTGTCAGCTCCAAACAACGTTAATGGCACAGCAGCAAATACTAACGTGCCCATGAGTAGCACAACAAGTAATTTTTTCATCTTAAATCTCCTTTATCATCAGTCACAGATTTATATTTTTCTATTATTTTATGCATTTTAAAAGCGAGCATTTTCTGCCCAAGTTTTTCTCTTCTCTACAACACGATTTAGTGACATATTAAAGCATCCTCAGCCCGGAAAGCAGTGATTTAAGCGATGGTGTCTTCTTTAATTGATAAGACGCGGAAGTATTTGCTACTGCCTGACTGGCTGTCGGAACATCAAAATACTCGCGAACGGCCGTTGCGATTTGATGATGAGTCATCTTGCCTACAGCTCTAACACTAACCAAATATTCACTGTGGTTTTTCCCCTCGATGCGTTTCTTAAGCTCTCCTTTTGCTTCGCCCGGGCCAAGTATCAGAAGTGCCTCCGCATCGCCTATAGCGTCAATCACGTGATCGTAATAAACATTGAGATGGCCTGTAAAGCTTCTCTGCTGTGAGTCATCCGCCGCTACTGCTTGAGCTTCATACGGCCCCTTAAGCGGCGAATCACCTGAACGGCTGCGATGCTTTTCAACATGCGAGCGTATCTGTTTTATTTCTTCCCGTTCATTTGCAAGAATTACGATAACAGCTCTTTTATGGTCAATCCATAGACCTACCTTTGGTTTCATAGCCTTTCTCCGTTTCATGTAATAGGAATATCAATAATAAAGGTCGTCCCTTGCCCACACGTGCTTGATACTGATATGGCACCATGATACTTTTGAATAATTTCATAGGTAATAGCCAACCCAAGGCCCGAACCTTCGCCAATTTTTTTCGTGGTAAAAAATGGATCAAAAATCTTATCCAGTAATTCAGGAGGAAGCCCGCTACCAGTATCATTAAAAATAATCCTTGCTATGGTTGGTTTCCTGACGCTCGTAATCGTAAGCGTGCCCCCCTCTTCCATGGCATTACAGGCATTCGTAATGAGATTATTAAACGCTAACCGCAATCCAAAATCAGCCACTACTGGCAACTGGGGGTTTAAACAATACGCAATATCTACATGCCGCAGCTTTATATAATTATCCAGCATATCGCATGATTCTTCTATCTCCCGGTTAATATCAATAGTCTGCACATTCTGTGAGAAGCACTGTGACAAATGTAAGAGGCTTTTTATAATCTTCGTAATACGCCGTAACCCTTTTCCTGCTTCGTGCAAGAATTCTATACTCCTCGAACCATGCTCACCATTGAGACTGTGAGAAGCTAAATTTACATAACGGATTACCGCATCTAAAGGATTGTTAATTTCATGCGCGATAATACCGATATGATTTTTAACGCTATCGCCATTTGAAGATTGCTGAACAGCAACACGTGTATCAAATACCTTGTTGTCAAATGCATTCATCCTCTCTTCTATATCTAAGGTATCCCGGTCTTGATTACGCTGAGCACCCTGTTGATCAGTAATGCACGATAGAAAAGCGTTCTCATCTGGCACCGTTTTCGTTCTTTCGTTTAACAAAACGCTGCTGCATTCTTCCGAACATAGTTTGTCATTGACTCTCAGTGTCGCAACATCATTTTTCATTTTTCCCTCCGGAATTAATTGTACCTTCTACGCAACCGTACCCGTGGTTATTCATAGTGCTTATAAAATATTTATTTACCAATCGGTTCGCCCGGATTTTATTTCTTTTTCTGCCTGGAACCATATATCCCATGCGCTATTCGCTGCATGCATTTTCTCTTCCCAGATAAAATATGCCCGCTCCCGTATTTTCTGTTTTAATAGTTCTTCATCATGAGCCATCTCTTCACGGGTTTTTTTTACATTATGGTGCTCATTTCCTGTGAAGCCTGTTCTCTCTCGTGCGTGCGTACGCTCTCTGTTTTTCATAGTGTTGACTACCATCTTTTCCCTCCTTTTTTACATCGATACGCAATCAGTTCATTTAACTTCTGAAACATTACTCTTTATCAGTACCTAACTGCCTACAAGCTCCGCTTCCTTTATTCGCAAAGGAATACCTTCCATGACTTCCATCACGACACCACATCCCTGGCATGCTGTCGTATTTCCTGCATGCAGATAAGACTCGAGAAAAATTATTTCTTCGCATACAGGGCACCTTGCATTATTTCCTTTTTCCATATGTT
This sequence comes from uncultured bacterium, assembly GCA_964558015.1. Taxonomy (GTDB): domain Bacteria; phylum Omnitrophota; class Omnitrophia; order JAHJGZ01; family JAHJGZ01; genus CAZLCT01. The sequence continues at coordinate 19,638 of CAZLCT010000034.1, forward strand.
CGCCTTCTGGATTAGCTTTGAGTACTTCTTCTCGAATCGAAGACGTATCTTTTATTGTCATGATTTGTTTTTAATTTTTGGTGCGCAGTTCATAGTGGTTAATTTGTACCATTTTGCGTAGAAAAGGCATAGTCGCTGATATACCCGATTTAATAGGATGAACTACCTATATTTACTTCATATCCTATTGCAGGGAGATAAGGTATGTGTCTGAAAATGTACTGGGGCGTGTTTCACAAAAGAAAGGGGAAAGAAAGATTGAGGTTTTCCCTTTAGACAAGTCCTTTTGATATAGCATAGGTAACAAGGGCAGCGGTATTTTTAAGCCCTAATTTATCGGAAAGATTGGAACGATGATGTTCTACGGTACGGATACTAATGTGTAACTTGGCGGCTATATTTTTGTTCGCCAGTCCTTTGGCAATGAGGCACAGAATTTCCTTTTCTCTCTTTGTCAAAATTTCAGACGATGGTACATTTCCATCGTCTATACTGCGAACGTTCTTATCAGCTAACATGGTCGTAACGGACGGAGAAACATATCGCTTCCCTACCAACACCGTTTGTATCGCTTTAATGACTTCTTCGCCAACATCATCTTTGAGAAGATAACCGTGAGCACCTTGACGTATGGCTTCGTGAAAATGATCATAATCTTTTAGAAAAGAGAAAATAAGAATCTTTACACGCGGATATTCTCTTCGGATTTTCTTAATAGCCGCAAGACCGTCAACGTGGGGCATGGTAATATCAACAATAGCAAGGTTGCACGCATTTTTTCTTAAAGCAACGAGCAATTCCTCACCATCACACGCCTCAGCAACGATTTTAAGATCTTTCTCTTTTTCGATAATGGCTTTTAATCCTCTACGGACAACATCATGGTCGTCCGCTATAATAATCTTACATGTGTTCATGAGCTATTTTTCTCGGTAATAGGCACCGTTACCGTGACCGCTGTACCCTTCTTGGGCGATGAATCAATACGAAACTCTGCATTGATTAAGCGTGCTCTCTCACGCATTATAGCAATGCCAATCCCTTCCCGTCCTGGTTTGCCTGATAGCAAGGGTATTCCTTTGCCATTATCATGAATCCGCAACATAAGCTTTCCCTTTTTATACAATAACGTAATAGTAACGCGCGTCGCCCTAGCATGTTTGATACTATTATTCAAAGACTCCTGAACGATACGATACAAAATAACATCTACTGAATCAAGCTTGATTTTTCGTATATTTCGGTGAATAAACCGTATGGTGATATCTTGATTCCCTTCATACATCTTTATTAATCCCTTGATAGCACGTGAAATGCCGACATATTTAAGACTCGGCGGTATCAACTCGTGAGATAACCTCCGTGCTTTCTCAATAATATCGTCAATATTCTTTTGCATTTCCCCGACTTTTTCTTTAAGCACAGGACTCTCTTTAATGACATCGGAAGCATGCGCCAAAAGAAGCATCTTTAATGCAACGAGCGATTGTCCCAAATCATCATGAATACCCTGCGCAATACGCTTTCGTTCCTCTTCTTGAACCCGGATAATCTCTTGGGTCAAATACCGGTTCTTTTCTATGATCAGTTTTTGCTCCGTAATATCCCGTACGGTCGTTACGAAAGCTCCTGTTTTCCCCTGATAATTGACTAAGCAACTGATTGACACCCATACATCTAAGACGCGCCCGTCTTTTGTTATGCGCTTTGTCTCAAACAACTTCACGGGAATCCCTTTTGCAATATTTTCAAAACTTTTTTCATTCTCTTCTAAAAAACCCTTTGGAACAAGGGCATTGAAATGCATACGAAGAGCTTCTTTTCGCGTGTATCCGTAGAGTAATGCTGCCCCTTTATTCCATGACATAATCTTTTTATCCAAGTCATATACAACAATGGCGTCATTAGAGTCAGCAATGATTGCTTCAAGTTCCTGATGTTCCATGCCCCCATTCAGGCTGAAATATAAATCAGAAACTTCTTTTTTCCGTTTACTGATTAATCGTTTTCTCCGTTTTGCTTTTATTTTCTTTGCTGTCATAAGGCTTACTGTAGCATACGCTCAACATAAGGTTATTATTGTCAAAATATAGTATCAAACCGCTTAGCATAGCGCACCTAGCATAAAAATAATAGGCGCTTTATTAGCTGTATGTCAAGAAGTATTTCTGTTATAATCACAATGCGATAGGGGTTGTCTATGGCGATAAAATTTCATCCCGCAAAGCACAATACGTGCATTTTACAGATAGCCAAACTAGGCAATGCGCTTGATCTTTTCTGGCATAACCGCCTGCGTCTTGATGCACACAATCTCGCCACTATAGAAACAATTCCCAAAAATTCAGGGCTCATACTCGTCGCTAACCATTCCGACGAAAATGACATTAAAATATGCCTAGAACTCTCTCGCCGCTCAAACCGCCGTTTTACCTATATGATTAACACTGAAGCATTTGAAGAATGGCACGGCATTGCCGGATGGTTCCTTCAACGATTGGGAGGTTTTTCTGTGGAAAGAGGAGGGAATGATCAAGAAGCACTCCGGTACGCCGGTGACATTGTCAAAAAAGGGCATGACGCGCTGGTAATGTTTCCCGAAGGAGAAATTTATTATTTAAATGACTTGGTACAACCATTTAAAACGGGTGCCGTGCATATTGGTTTGCACGCTCTCACCGAAGCGCAAACTCCGCCTCCCCGGTGGACGGTCTATATCGTCCCCGTCGGAATCAAGTATCATTACCATAAAAGCATTATCTCGATATTAAACAGAAGAATCCGAAGGATAGAAAAACGTCTCTCGCTCCGCACACAGTATCTCCCTATTCAGGAACAGCTTATGCGCATAATGGCAAAGTTCCTGAAACGTCCACAATTGCTCACCCGGACTGAAACTATTTCCACGCAACTAACAAAACTAAAAAGGACGGTCGAAGAAGTTCGAACGGCATTCCTTTCGAAGATAGAATTAAAATACGGGCAGATGCTACCGGACCTGAAACCACACCTCGTTGAACGTGCTCAAAAAATGATTTTTTTCTTGCGCGATCAGTTGAACCGGAAAAAATTTTTCACGAGCGAAACCCGCATTCAGATTCAAAAAGATCTTACCGGTCTAAAACAGACTATTCAAATGGCCGGATGGCAACCCGAATACTTCGAGCTTGATCCTTCTGAAGAGCGGTTAGCCGAAACGGTTATGAAGCTTGAACGCGAAGCCTTTAAGAAAAAAAGGCCGCACCCTCTTGGGAACCGAATGGTCTCCGTGCGTATCGGCAATCCTATTGACCTCTCTTTATATATTGAATCATACAAAAAAAATCCCTCAGCTGTGTCCCATCAGATTGCTGAGGAATTGCGCGATATCATTCAATCCCTGATCCAAACTATGCTTTGAACAACCTCTTTCTATCCCCTCATTTCTTTGTGCTCGCACGGCCTACAGTTAACCATGCTGAATTTCATCAACCCATGAAGTAGAATAGCGCATAAAATCATTTCGATTCAGCCTGTATAAATCTTCTGCGTGCAGGCCATTTTTTATCATAATAATTTGTTTAGGATTTTTCGCACGCTCATAAAGAGTTTCAGCATGTTTTTTCGAAATAATGGGATCTTTTTCCCCGAACATGATTAGAAGAGGAATAGGCGCTATCTGGTCAATAACATCCGCTGGCTTAATCTTTTCGGAATTAACAGGGCCGAGGCGCAATTTAAATACATGCGGGCCGAATTTTTTGATAGCAGGAATAAGGGCCCCTTTGTCCAAAAAACGATTTTCAATCTCCTCAAAACTCATCGGCGGACTGACAACCATCAAACCATGTACATCCTTTTCTTGCGCCACATAAATAATGCTCGATGCGGCACCCAAGGAAAACCCGATAAGGTAAATACGCGTATAGATTTTTTTGGCATACTGGATTACCGCTCTAATATCTTCATGTTCTTGTGAAGTAAAACTGAAAGCACCGCCACTATTTCCGTGCCCCCTTTGGTCCATGGTAATAACATTATAGTAGTTGAAAAAGTCCTTTGACAGGTCTAAAAAAGGTTTTGCGTCTTTGCTCATCCAAAACCCATGGCATAGAACAATCACGGCATCTCTGCCATCACGAGTAAAATGGTTAAAAGCAATTTTTGTTTTATCATACGACTCTACTGTTTGTTCACGCATTCACTATTCCCCTTTCATACTATATTCGTGCGGTTTGTTCATTGTACCACGTTAGTTAATACAAAGCATAAAATTTGAACTGCAACGGGTTAAGCGCATAAACAAGTGAAAACTGGCACGCCCCCCGCATAAAGCACTACATCCCTGTAGTTGCGGGGTTATTTCCTCCGGAAATAAAAAAACGGCTGCAAGAACCCTCATTTAGAAGTTCTTACAGCCGTACTGTATTGGCTCCCCGACACCCCCAAAAATCCGAACTTTTCAATCAACATATACGCAGGACGAAACAACCTAAAAAACGGAGAAAGATGGAGCTTAATATTCTAGTCAGAAAATGAAGAGGTTATGA
>CAZLCT010000035.1:0-22095 GCA_964558015.1 uncultured bacterium
ATCTTTTTTCCATTGCGTTGATGGTATAAGACCTTTGGCAATATTTGGTAATTCAACAGGAACAGGATCTCCTAAGCCTATCCGTTTTGCAAATTTTGCAATATTATCAGCACCTAAGAGTCTACCTACTTTATAAAAATAAATATTACATGATTGTTGCAACGCTCTCTCAAGTGAAATTTTACCATGTCCGAAAACAGCCCAACAGTGAAACGGCCTTGTTCCTGGTGAAAGGCGGTATTCACCATCACATTCGAAAACAGTATGTGGCGTAATTATACCCTCTTCTAATGCAGCAAGTGCAGTAACTATTTTAAAAACTGATCCTGGAGGATATCTTGAACTTATTGCGCGGTTAATAAAAGGCAATGATTTATCATGTAAAAGCTCTAAACGTTCACTGCTTCGCGATGGTGTAACAAAAGCATTGGGATCGAATCCTGGAGAGCTGATTAGAGTAAGTATTTCTCCTGAACGAACATCCATAAGACATACAGAAGCTGTTTCGTCTTTAATGATTTCATGAATATGTCCTTGTAAATCACTATCAATGGTTAATGTAATGTCAGTTCCGGTGAAAGGGCTTTTATATGCGAGAACTTGTCTCTCGCGTCCTCTTGAATCAACCTCAATTTGTTTTCCGCCGTGAGAACCTCTTAAAACTTCTTCAAATATATACTCTATTCCCATTCTACCCACATAATCATCAATTAAGTATCCAAGGTTTTTTTTGATTGGATATTCTTTTTTAGATATTTTACCAAGATATCCAATTATGTGTGATGCTATCTCATCCAATGGATAATATCTTTTGCCTGAAATCGTAATAAATATGCCGCCTAAATCTGCACTTCTCTCTTCAAGTATGTGTAGTTCTGATTGAGTAATATCCCTTTTGAGAATAACAGGAACAAAAGGTGGTAATGAGGTGTTTTTTATCTTTTCATTAATAACATTTGGAGGTATATCTATTATTTTAGACAATTCTTCACAATTCTCAAAATAAAAATCTTTCGGTATAACATAAAGATTAAATGATGGTTTATTGTCTGATAGAATTACATTGTTTCTATCAAAAATCCTGCCACGTGTTGCTTTAATTGGTATTAATCTAATTCTGTTGTTTTCGCTACGCCTTCTATAATATTCACCATTGATAATTTGTGTATTGAATAAATATAAAATTAATATAAACAGAATAATGTAAGATAAATATTTAAAAATAATTATACGCTTTATTGAGTACATAAAATATTCTAATGATTTTCAATATTTTCGTATTAAACTTTAGATAATGAATTTTGTTAAATTTAAATAATATGGGAAAGCGATGGCCATTGAGATTTATGGGAGATATTCGCGGTTATTCTCTTTATCATTAACAATATTAGTTAATGATTGGTACTCTTCTTTACTTAGATAACGAACAGAATTTATTTCTGTTGAACTGAATTCAACCGGTAGACCATCTAGTTCAATTGTGTAATTGCTTAAGTTTTCGCTTAAAAGCTTTCCTTTAACTTTAAAATTATTGATTAAAGTCAATAAAACATATCTTTCTTCAACAACTTTATTTTCTTTAGTCGATTTCTCGGACAAAACACTTTTTATGTCTTCATCAAATTCTTCAATTTCTTCATCAATTCCTTCTTTGTAAGGAAGTATATATTCTTCTTTTTTCTCTTCAATTTGTCGTCTATATAGTTTCTTTATTTTTGAATTTTTATCTATTTTTGAAATTATTTCAGAAATATATTTTTTAAGGGGATACAACAAATCTTCAATTATTTTACTTTTGGCAATAAGAAAATCTAAAGATTTTTCAAGTTTAACTAAGGTAGGATATGAAAATTTTTGAAAGTCATCATAATTAATAAGAGAAAACAAGAGAAAAATAATTGCTAGAAATAAAATTATTATAATTAAATTTTTTGTCATTTATTGAAATTTGGTTCATTAAAGCTTTTATATATATTTTAATTATAGCAACAATAATTAGATTTACAAAATATTATTCCAAAATATTTTCATCTGATAATAAGTATTCCCCTCCCTTTATAACTGGATCATTATGGAAGCGATTACGTATTGCACCATCATTCAAATAATTGTCCAGTGAAATAAATATCATAGCTTGGTCTAAACATAAATATTTTAAAGCAACTTCTTTTGTAACAGGGTTTGCAGCATCATAAAATCCATATTCGCCATATATGTTAAATTCATCAAGAATATTTCTTAAATTTTTTATTGCATCAACGGGCATATATTCAAGCGCTAAAAAAGTCGCGTGGGGAGTTATAACACCATCTTTATATCCCCTGACACCAAGGAATTGTACACCATATTCTGAATAGCCGCCACCCGGAACTGAACAGGGACTCATACCCCATACTGGATATCCTAGTTCATCAAGAGCATGAATTATATGAAACTGTACATGCCTTTTATTATTGAGACCTAAACTCTTAGGAGCAATTTCTTTTTCTTTTAGTAATATAGTTGGCATAAGTGCTTCAAAAATTGACCCACCCCATGAAGGTACATATTCGATATCATTCATTACATAATATCCTCCATAATAAATTATGTCATGGAAGATTTTTTCATTTCGGTTAACTGGTATCTTTTGCTGCCATGTATAGCTTTCAGGTAATGTACGATTTAATGACAACCAATGTTTAATAGGCACATCACCTCTGGCGACAGCTAAATAACTAACAATACGTGGTTCTGTATAAAAAGCCCCATAATGATAATTTGAGTAAGATTCTATATTTGTAAAAAAACCATGATAAAATAATTTTTCAATTTTATCGTAAAAGAAAGAAAAGTCCCATTTGTTAATAAGCGATTCACATCTAGATACTAATTGCTTATCTTCAAGAAAAGTATTCTTTACAACATATATACCTGCTGCTAACCATCCACTATCTATTAAAGATATAAAATTACTTGTCCTCTCAGAAGTGGTAGTATCATAATAATTAAACAAGAAATAATTATACGTCTCAAGTGACTCAACGGTTGATAATGTATTATTTATTCGGGTAATAGTTTCTTCTTTATCTATGAAATTGAAATCATATGCAGCAATTAGACATATTAAATAAAGACCAATATTAGTAACATTTGTATAATCCCCTACACATCCGCCTTCTCCAAAAATTCCTTCTTTACTAAAACAAATATTGTCTAAAGGAAGATGTGTTTTCTTATCGACAACTTCATCAAAAAAACGCCATGTATCACGCGCTACTTCAAGTAGAAATTCTCGGTTATCATTTGAAAAGTCTTTTCTTAAATATAACTTATTAGGGTATCCATAGAGCCTTTTAGAGAGCCATTGTGCCCATTCTTTAGCATTGTATACTTTATTTGTTTTTGTTATGGAACTTGGTCGTAGGTCATATGCACTTGGTCCAGGATGTCCGGTATTTTTGAAAAGAAAATTGTCAAAATAAAGAACCCCCTCTTTTGCATCGCATAACTCGTCGTTAAATATAATGACAAATTCATCTAAATCGTTCCATTCTCTTATTGAGTTAAATTTATTTAAGGGCACTGAAAAACGTTGCCATGACGAATTAATGCCATCAACAATATATGAAGCTGCAAGCTTTTCATCACTATCTTTATCCTTAAATTTTTTAAATTCAATTTTTATGGTTTTTGTATATCCTTTTATTTCATCACCTTTGACGAAAAATTCAAAATGGTCATAGTTGCGTGCATCTAAATCCATAAGTTTAGTCCAAAATCCATTTTGGTTATGTGTTGGTGTGTCTACGTCGTAGGTAATTTTAAGGACTTTCTTGGATATTTCAGGTGAGTTCATATCGATAATTTCTGGAGTACACGAAGAAAATTCTTCATTAGGGTCCATGTTCCATGCCCCATTGTTTCCGCCTAATCTGTTTTTAAAATTTCCGTCTTCAAAATCATCGATTATAACACGTTTATCAGTGATAAAAGGCTCATAAGCAGTTCCCATTTGACTATCGTAATTTGATATTTCTTTAATATTTTCTTGGGCTTGTATTGGGTTATTCAATAAAACAAAATAACAAAGATAAATACAAATTATAATAAGTTTTGAGAAATTGTAATTTTTAAAATAGTTCATATTGCTCAGTCTTTTTTGGTATAAATAATTTTAAAAAATAATAAAGCACAAATGAGATAATTGCTGTATATAAAGAAGATTCTAATATCTTCATGAAGTATATATTAATAACTTCTGGAGATTTCTCAATAACGGCTATACTGGTTAATAATGTAAAAAATGCTAAAAGTGAGGAGATGAAAAGAATTATAAATCGAACTAAAGGATTATTTATGTCTGTTTTTTTAACTATAAACGGTAGTATTAAAGCAGGTATCAACAACGATATGATTTCTAAGCCAAAAAGGTTATTCGCAAATAAATCTTTTAAAAAACCTATTATGAACGCCAGTAAAATAGTTTGTATATTAGAAAATTGTAGTATTAATAATGCAAATAAACCGTAAAATAAATCAGGCTTTACGTTATGTAACGAAATATAAGGAATAAGAGTTACCTGCAATATTGTTGTTACAATTATAAGAATAACTAACCTTATTTTTAATTTTTTAAGCATAATACTTCTTCAAGTTTAGAGAAATCTACGAAAGGTTTTATTTTTGCAAATAGATGTAGCCCATTTTTTTCCGTTCCGATTAATGAAATTGTTCCAATAGGTAAGCCCTTAGGATAAACACCTCCGAAACCTGATGTTATAACTGCATCTCCAACTTTTGCAGTTGAGTTAATATTAAGATAATTAAGTTTTAAAAATCCGTTACCACAACCTTCAACTATACCAAGATCGCGTGATTGTTGAATAATAGAGCTAACCTTGGATTGCCGGTCAATTATTAAAATTGCACGAGATGTAGTATTACCTACTGATATAATTTTACCTACTAAACCTCCAGGTGCAATAAGTGACATATCTTTTCTAGCACCATCACTGTAACCAAAGTTAAGAATTAGCCAATTCGATAATGACGATACATCCCTTCCTATTACCTGAGCACTAATATGGTCATGTTTTAATGTTTCTTTAAAATTCAGAAGCCGTCTTAAACGTATATTCTCATCTTGTAATTCCTCATATTTAATTCTGTCAACCCTAAGTCGGTTTACCTCGAGCTGCAGTTGTTCATTCATTCTTGCAATTTCAGCATAATTACTTAAACGCCTAATTCCGTCAGTTAAATTAAAAAACAGAAAATGAGATGTTTCCAAAACAGGTTTAGAAATAGAGATAACAGAATTTCTTAAAAACGAATAAAACGGAGTTGTGTTTAATAACAATAATAGCGGGAGAACAAATATGATAAGAATGACGGAAAGATATTTATTTTTCAATTTAAATTAATTGAATACCCACAAAATTAAAAAGTATATTTACCGACTTCAGCAGTAACTTTTTTTAAAAATTCTAATTCGCTTAATGCTCTTCCAGTACCCAATGCAATAGCAGTCAATGGATCATCAGCTATATGTACAGGCAAACCTGTTTCTTCACTCAAAATCTTATCTAATCCTTTAAGTAATGATCCTCCACCAGCGAGTATAAGTCCCCTATCAACTAAATCTGCAGAAAGTTCAGGAGGAGTTTTATCAAGTGTTATACGTGCTGCATCTAAAATTGAAGATATCGGCTCAGAAAGTGCTTCTCTAACTTCTTCGCTTGTAATTGTAATTGTCTTAGGAAGTCCTGCAAGTATATCCCGTCCTTTTACTTCCATCTTCATCTCTTCTTCTAAGGGATATGCAGAACCAATGGCAATTTTTATCTTTTCAGCAGTCGGTTCTCCTATCATGAGATTATATGTTTTTTTCATATGCTGAATAAGTGCCTGATCAAATTCATCGCCACCAATTCTGATAGATTTTGAATATACAATGCCACCTAATGAAATTATTGCCATCTCAGTAGTACCACCACCAATATCAACAATCATATTGCCACCTGGTTCATGTATGGGAAGACCTACTCCGATAGCAGCAGCAATAGGTTCTTCTATAAGATATACAGGTGAACGGGCGCCAGCACGTTCTGCAGAATCTTTAACCGCACGTCTTTCTACTTCGGTTATTCCGCTGGGAACTGCAATAACTATACGTGGACTAATCAACTTCTTCTTTGTATTGATCCTTCTGATAAAGTAACGAAGCATTGCTTCTGTAATATCAAAATCAGCGATTACACCATCTTTCATTGGTCTTATGGCAACAATGTTTCCAGGGGTTCTTCCTAGCATACGCTTGGCTTCTTCACCAACTGCCAATACATTATTTGTTCCTCTCTCTATCGCTACAACCGAAGGTTCACATAATACCACACCCTGTCCTTTAAGATATGCAAGGGTATTAGCTGTTCCTAAATCTATACCCATATCATTTGAAAAAAAACTTAAACAGGTATCAAGTATTGCCATATTTGACCTTCCTTTTATATTTTTTAGTTATTTTATTTGAGGGTAAAATTGCTATAAATGTATGCACTAAAGAATTTTAGGGTAAGAATATACATTAATCTTAATATAATGTCAAGTTAAATGTCCAAATCTAATAAAATGGTTTTATGAATAGGTATATACTAAATATTGTTATTTTATAGTTGTCAATTTTGCTTATAATTAAATATTAAAAAAAGAGAAAACTAAATATATAGATAATTTAAAATTTGAGTAAGAATATTATCCATCTTTACTGAAATATAATTGTCGATAAAGATTATCTAATTTACTAATCATAATAGTATGTGGAAATATATCTAAAGCTTTTCGCTTCCCCCTCTGCCCCATTTTAAACCTAATATCATTATTTTTTATTAAAAAAAGAATTTTCTTCGATAGTAAATCTATTGATTCAGGTGGTATAAGGTATCCGTTTATTCCATCATCCACAATATCTTTAGCACCATCAATATCATAAACAATTACAGGTTTTTCTAGGAAAAAAGCTTGAGGAACGACACGTGGTAACCCTTCACGTAAGGATAAATGAACTACTATATCCATAATATTGATATATTGATATATTTTATCGGGAGTTTGCAGTCCACAGAATATTATATTTTTTTCTATTTTCAAGCGTTTTGCTTGGCTTTTTAATTCATCATTTAATACTCCATCCCCAACCAGTAAAAAATATGCCACAGGATATTTTTTAATAACTCTAGCAGCGGCTGGTAATAAATATTTATGTCCCTTCAAATGAAACAATCGTGCAACTTTTCCAATTACAAATGCTTCCTCGGGAATACCTAGTTGCCTCTTGAGATCTGAGTTTATATTGCCTGGTATGTTTTTGAAATAATTTGTATTTATACCGCTATAAATTGTCATATACTGAGTGTGCTTACCTATTCTAACAGCTAATGCCTTTTTAGTCATAACAGGACATACTGTTATAATTTTGTCAGTATAACGAGCTACAAATCTTTCCAAAAATATAAAAAAATAGTTTAATATTGGATTTTGATATTTATGAAAAGGTAATCCATGTATTGTATGTATTATTACTTTACATCGTGCAAAATGTGCTGCTAATCTACAAAGTATACCGGCTTTTGAACTATGTGTATGAATTATCTCATATTTATTCTGTTTTATTAGCTTGAAAAGTTTAAAAAAAGACATAATATCATAGAATATATTTATATTTCGTCTTAACTCATTGATAAAAATTATGTTTATTTTATTTGTTTGATAATATTTCAATAAATTCCCTTCGGGACCAATGGCAGGACCAGTAATAAGATCTACCTCATAAATGGGCAGTTCTTTTAATCCTTGCACGGATAATAATGTGTTTTCTTGGGCACCACCAATAATCATCCGTGTGATAACATGAGCTATTTTAATTTTTTTCATTGATAAAAACGAGTTTTAGTAATTTTTTAAAGTTACCTAAAAATATTCTTGGCTGGACAAAAAGTTGTTTAATCCCCATCAATACGTATTTAAAACGAAAATAGTGCTTACGGTAGGCAGTTTTGAGGGCTTTATGCATTTCAATAAAACTTAAATTTGGATATTCATAGATAGGTTTTAGCGGCATATAATTATCCCAATTTTTTGTAAAAAGATATCCATTAGAATCTAAAAATGCAAAAAATTCTGTTCCAGGATATGGTACAGCTATGCTGAATTGTACAGTGGTCGGATTTAATTTACGTGCAAAATTTATTGTCTTTTTTATTGTTTCGTGTGTTTCGCCTGGGAGTCCGAAAGCAAATGTCGCATGAACATTAAAACCATATTTGACCATCTTTTTAACCGAAGACATGACTTTATTTAAGTCATAATATTTTTTGACATTTTTTAAAATCTCATCATTTGCTGTTTCGACACCAACTTTAAGGAGAAAACAATTTGCCTGGCGTAATGTTTTCAATAATCGGTCATCATCACAATCTGCACGGGTATAACATCCCCATGGAATAGTGAGCTTGCGTTTTATTATCTCCTGAGCAATAGAAAGGGCGAATGAAGTATCTGCTGTAAATGTATCGTCATTGAAAAGAACTGATTTAAATTCGTAATCGTTCTGTAAATCCTCTAATTCATCTACAACTTTTGACGGAGAACGCTTTCGCACTGTTCTACCAGTTAAATGTAGTGGCCAATTACAAAAGGTACATGGATATGGACATCCACGTCCTCCTAATATAAACGTAAAAGGATTCTTAAGAATTGGGTCGAAATATCTATAATTTGGCAAAAGGTCACGTGCGGGCGGCGGTAAAATGTTCAAATCTTGGCAGAATGGCCTTGGAGAGTTGATTATTATATTACCATTCTTGTCTTTATAACCAATGCCTTCAGTATTAACTGGTCCGTTTTTAATATAAGCTGCCAACGAGAATTCATATTCTCCCAAAACAATTGCGTCAATTGATTGGGCCTTAAGAGCTTCTTGAGGCAGTGCAGTTACATGTGTTCCTAAAAAAACAATACGAACATTAGAAAGATTCGAATCTTCTTTTATCTTATCAGCAACACGGCAATCATTATTAAATGATGGGGTTGATGTTTCAAATACTATTATATCAGGTTCAAATTTATAAACGGCTTTTAAAAAATCATCCACAGAGATACCGTTTGCTGGTGCATCTATAAGTTTAATATCATATCCTAGTTGGCGTATATAAGAAGCAGCATAGGCAAGATATAATGGTGGATGCATGACCGGAGTTGCATAATTAAATGTAGGAAATCTTACTGGTCTGAAAAAACTATCCTTATGTTCAAAAGTTGGAGGATTTGCAAATAATACCTTCATAAATTATGAATTGTAACATTGACTAGCAATTAATAAAAGATGTTTTTCTAATTAAATTGATATAAAAGATGATTTATGGTAATATTTCGAGTTAATTATGAATACTCCCACAGTTTCTATTGTAATACCTGCGTATAATAGTTCTAAAACCATTGCTTCTGCAATCGAGGGGTGTCTAAAACAGGACTATGATTCAAAAAAAATAGAAATCATAGTAGTTGACGACGGATCCCAAGATAATACTAAGAATATTGTAAATAGCTATAAGGTAAAATATATATATCAAACTAATCAAGGTCCTGCTACAGCTCGGAATAACGGATGGAAACATGCTAATGGTGAAATAATAGCATTCCTTGATTCAGACTGCATACCACGTAAATATTGGCTTAGCAAAATGGTTAACCATTATAATTTACCATCTGTAGTATGTGTCGGGAGCCGCTATGGAATTGCAAATAGAGAAAGCCTTTTAGCGTGTTGCATTTTTTTTGAATTCATTGTCCGTTATAAACGAATGCCTCGTCACCCTAAATTTTTAGGATCACATGGTTACTCATTCCGTAAATCATTTCTTGAAACTATCGGCGGATATTCAGAAGAGTATAAAATGGCCAGCCATGAAGATAATGAACTAGCATATAGGATTATTGCAAGAGGTTATACAACTGTGTTCGATAAAACTAACATAGTCGAACATCATTTCCCAACAAATATTTTTAAATATTTAAGGATCCAGTTTTGGCATGGTTTCTGGAGAATGAAGCTTTACGTCGATCATCCCCATATGATCACAGGGGACGATTATAGTGATATATGGGATTATGCACAACCCCCTCTTATGTTAGCTTTTCTAATCCTTTTACCATTTACATTTTATAAAACAATCATGTTTTTAGATTTATTTATTTTAGCATGTGTTGTTTTTTTACAAATACCAATTACATTAAGTATTATTAGCTTATGCATGAGAAAAAGATATTTCGTTTATATTCCGTTTATGATTATGAGAGCTATTGCAAGAAGTTTAGGTATGGTAAAAGGCATAATTAAATTCTGGATTATAAAGGAAAGATAAATATGCGTATAAGTTACAACGAAATAAATAAAAATAAAATTTTAATCTTGTCTATTATTTTTATGATTGCTTTAACATTACGCTTAATTTCTGTCGTATTGTTTCCGCAATTCGCATGGGATTCAGGCGAGTACACTTCCCTCGCACATAATATACTTGCTAATCAAAATTTTACATTCGACGGTAGAATGCCTGTGGATTCCCGTGCACCTTTATATCCAGCATTTATAGCCGGGATATATTATTTTGCAGGTGAATCAAATTTTGCAGTTCGTATAATACAATCATTAATTGATACAATTACATGCTTTTATATCTATTTTATTGCGTTGGTCTTTTGGGAATCTATTTTGGTTGCTATAATTGCCGCGTTGATAGCATCTTTATATCCTTCATTGATTGGCTCAACTACATTTATCCTTTCTGAAACCTTGTCTGTACATTTATTAACTGGCTCAATCTTATCATTTATTTATGCATTAAAAATAAAAAAATACCGGTATTTTCTCCTAAGTGGGATCATATTAGGCCTTGCCACATTATGTAGGCCTGTAACATTTCTATATCCATTTATACTGGCTTTAATTTTTGCTCCTTTTTCTTATAAAAATAAAAATCTCATGAGGGGGCTTTTTGTTTTCGTTATATGTTTTGTTTTAACTTTGTTACCTTGGATACTTAGAAATGCATATCATTTCAAAAGATTTATACCGGTAAGTTCAAATGTCGGTGGAAACTTGTGGATAGGCAGCTATGAGCCATGGAACGGCTCATATCATCCTGACATAATGAAAATACGAAGTGATATCGGTTCAAAACTATACAAAGGAAAAATCGGTCATTTTTACGTCGATGATCATTTGAAACGTGATGCTTTAGAACGAATAATAAAAGATCCACTTGTTTACTTAAAATTATGCGTAAAAAAAACACTTCAATTTTGGGGACGTATTCCTGGGGAGATCGCAATATTAGATGGTCGCCCTTTTATCAAGTTATTAATCTATCTGCACCATTATAGTATGCTCATTCTTTTTATTACTGGTGTGATTATGATAATACATGCCCACAGAATTAACCTTATGCACATTGTTCCTCTTTCATTGATAGTTTATGTCACAGGCATACATGCTGCGCTAGTCGCACTCCCCCGGTATCGTATACCAATTATTCCCATGCTCATTATATTTATAAGTTATGGATCGTTTCATATTCTAGCATGTCTATTTAAGGACAAAGTGTCTAATACCTCGCGTGCATTATAAATTTCAATATATGAAGCATGCTCATCATTCAAAGCATTTTTTATATAATCTTTAATTAAATGCCTGTATCCCATGCTTTCAATTAATGTAAAGTAATTATCGCCAATTTGATTTTTAATACGTATAATTGGTTTAAATTTAGTTTCAATGAAATCTTTCGTTTCTTTTCTTATTACACGGTGACTCATAAAATCCATAACAATAAATTTATATTTTCCCTCCTTTAGTATTTTCTCAAGACCTTCTAATTTGGGTGGTATTTGTTCAGATACATTACGTCCAAAATAATACTCAAAATAAGCATTAGAGGTAGATAAATTTCGTTCCCCCTTGTTTTCTTTCAAATATACCATAGCATCCTCATAACCAGACTTTATTGTCAATAAATCAGCAACTTTACTCATACTTAATCCTGATAAAGCAATTGTAATTATGGTTACAACTATTATACTTCCTCTATTTTTTAACCGTATTAATCTAATAATGCTAATATATGCTATTGCAGCCGTAGCTGAAAAAAATGGTAGTGCAAGTGAAATATATCTTAATGAATTTCCCCGAGTTTTAAGACTAAGCATAGTAAATACAATAATAGGAGGAAAAGTTATAAGGATGTCTTTAATCTTATGTCTTTTTAAAAGAATAAATATACCTATAAATGAAATTACTGTGATGGGTATACTGTTTAGTTGGGATAAGAATTTCACGTATAGTGTGTGCGGGTAAATTTTTCCATGATGTGATTGTGAATTAAGATAAAATAGGAGTTGATCAAAATAACCTGAAATATCTTGTGGGATATGCTGAAATTTGACAGAAAAATTAGAAACAAACCTTAACGGCCAAAAAGGCATATCGCATAATAAAGGAATGAATATAAATGAAATTGTTAATAATAAAATTCTTTTTATTGTTATTTTTTTATTGGCATGTTTTGTGGGGAAAAAATTGAATAATTCTAACAACCAAATAATTGGGATGGCAATTATCCATCGATAACATAAAGTTAAGCTAATTCCTAATGACAATCCGCATAATATCAAAATATTTGTATAAGATTGACCTTTATCTCTTTTGATGCTTTTCTCATATAAATATAAACCAAGTATAAAGAAAAATATAGAATTTGTCTCAGGCACACCGAGACGGGAAATGTATATAAAATATCCGGATGTTGCTAAAAATAAAGACGCAATAATACCTGTAATAGCGTCATACCATGAACGCATAAGTATAAAAATTAAACCTACAGTTAAAACTCCGAAGAAGGCCGAAACAAATTTTGATGTATATACATTAAGTCCCAAAAACAATGAAAATAAGTATATAAATAAACCATGCAATGGCTTTGCTGAAGATGGGGGCCAGCCTTGTAATGTTTTAATTAAATATTCAGAATCAATAGTTTTATTTATTATTTTTTGAGTGATTTCAAAAATATTACCTATAACACTTCTGTAAAATAAAGCTTCGTTCATATACATTCCCTCGTCCCATGAAATAAATCCCTGATTTATAAGATTATAAAAACGCGGCAATGTAGCGATAATTAATATTAAAATAACTATGATTATTTGTGTTCTTTTATTCATGACTTATTTATTTTTTGATTTATTTCACGCCTCAAGCATGCCAGTTGTTCAGACATTAAAGCAAATACAAAAACAATTATTCCAACTACCCATAAAAGTATCGTTGTATCAGCTATATTTTTTTGCATAAAATCTCTTATCAAAAATATTATACCGCTTAAGAAAAATGCGAAACTTATTGGCATAATAACTCTTAAGGGATAAAAGTATATAATTGTCTTTAATATCATTATAAAAAATGAATATGTATCACGGAATATATTAAAAGATGATTTCCCTTTTCTTTTACTATAACTTATTGGTAAAAAATTTACTGTATACCCACTTGCAAGATAACAAAGAGTTATTGTACTTACCCATGAATGACCGTTAGGAAGTAAATATAAAAATTGTTTAGTCTTATCTTTATCCATACCACGCAACCCAGAATTCAAATCCGGAATATTAGTATGTGTTAGCATACCTGCCAGTTTATTGAACAAATATTTCATAAAAGACCTTAGGGGTTTTAATGTGCCTTTTTCTTTAATACGTGCTCCGATAACCATATCATATTCATCCAGTAATTTAGTTACTTTTGGCAGATCTTGTGGGTCATAAGTTGAGTCTGCGTCTATAAAAAGTATCTTATCAGATTTAGCATGCAGCACACCTGTAGTACGCGCTGCTCCGACTCCCCTTCTAGTTTTATGCTCAATTAAACGTATTTCTTTGCATTTCCTTTCTTTAATAATATCTTGGCTCATATCATTTGACCCGTCATCGATAACCAATATTTCAAATTGGTCTTTACCAAAATTATCACGCATTATTTTTATTGTTAAATCTATAAGAGCCCCAATACTTTTTTCTTCATTATAAACAGGAACAATCAGACTAATCATTTTAAAATCCCCCCAATAAGTATTTATTTTTTATTAATTCCTTTTAATTGCATATATAGTTACTATATCAAATAAATTAACAGGCATTAAAATGTGCGATAAAAATGAATCCTGTTTTGCATATCCTTTTGAAGGTAAAAATATGCGTATAAGCCTATCAAAAATATGTGCAACTGAGTAAAAAGACCAGTCATAGCTGACTTTTTTAATTGCAAATTTAGATTCAATCAATAGATTCAATAATATGTTTTTAGAAAAGAAATATAAATGTTCCGGGACATTATATAAATGCCATCGTTTTCCTGTTAATTTTCTAAAAAGGCTTTCTATATCACCCGTCTGTATTACAATCAATCCATCAGGTTTTAATATTCTGTATATTTCATTAATATCATCTTTAGGATGAATTAGATGTTCTATTGCATCCCACATTGTTACAACATTAAATGCGTCAGTTTTAAAATCGCATAAATCGAATGGTTTATTTATTATATTGATATTAAGATTATTTTTGGCATATGAGGATGCAAATTTCGATATCTCTACCCCTTTCACATTAAAATATTTTTTTGCTTCATCTAGAAAAAAACCTGGGCCGCAGCCAATATCTAATAAATTACCGCCTGGTATAATTTTTAATATATTTTTTATTCTTTTTCGAAAGGTTTTTCTTAAAGCATCCTCCATTGTAAAATAGTTTGGATATCCCCTTGTCTTCCACGTTCCATTCTCATTTTTAAAGTATTGTTCTGCGTATATATTATGGAGGTGTTCAGAAGACAAATCATAATCAAGGCAAATCAAACCGCAATTATTGCATTTGATAATATTATAGGTATCTTTGGTTTGAAATATGGCAAAATTAGAACATCCACAAAATTCACATTTTTTAATATATTTGGGTATGAACTCTGAAGTGTCCTTATTCGGAGATATAGCCATTTTAAAATAATTAATTATTAAACCCCTTCTTCCAATCGATTACATAAAGGGGCCTTTGTTTAACTTCTTCATAAATCCTCAAAACGTATTCGCCTAATATTCCAATTGAAATGAATAAAAAACTGAATAAAAATAGAATAAATATCACCAGCGATGTATAACCAGGAAGAATTTGAGGGTTATTTATCCATACAGCCAACGAAAAAATAATATAACATACATTAAAAATGACAATAACTATACCAACGTAAGTGGTAACACGTAAAGGGAAAGCAGAAAAGGCAAATACACCATATGATGCTAATTTTGCAAGCTTTTTTAATGTATATTTTGGTTTCCCAGCAAACCTTTCTGGACAAATATATTGTATTGTGCCGTGCCTAAAGCCTATCCATTGAGAAAGGCCTCGTAAATATCTTTCTCTTTCTCTCATTCGTTTTATAACCTGCAAAGCTTTCTGTGTGTATAACCTATAATCTGATGCATGTGCTTCAACATTAATATTCGTAATCTTCTTTAGTATCATATAATAGCATGCAGAAAGAATATTTTTTATGAACCCTCTTTTTACAGTGTATTCTTTAACCCCACTTACAATATCATATCCTTCATCAGCTTTATCTATAAATTGAGGGATCAATTCAGGTGGATGTTGAAGATCGGCATCCATAGTTATATTGTATTTACCATCAGCGTGATCAATACCTGCTGATATTGCAAGTTGATGTCCATGATTACGTGACAGCTTAATAATTTTGATTGATTTATCATTGTTTTGCAAAGAAAGCAGTATGTCTAATGTCCCGTCACATGAGCCATCATCAATAAATATTATTTCATAACTATATTTTATCTTTTTGCATACATCTGTTAATTTTTTAAACAATTCTCGAATATTTTCTTCCTCATTGTATACAGGTATAATAATGGATAAATATAAATTGTTCATCTTGATATTAACTCCGATCTTTCGATTATTTTATTATTTTGAGTAATTGCTTAACTTATATTTAAATTACGCTTTCTACCCCATATAATATTAGTAAATATACTGTCAAAAGTTTTTTCTATCATTGTTTTCGGTTTATTATGTATAAGCCTATTCATCATAGCAATTATACGATGTGGCCTCAATAAAAATTGTATTATATAAAAAAGGATCATGCCGCCGACAGTAATAAATTTGATTGAGCTATTAGAAATATACTTCGACCATGATTTCATATTACTAACTTCGTTATAGATATTGTGTGACAGGAATTGATCATATTGATCAGAATTATAATTTATTTCCTTTTTTTTAACCAATTGGAAAAATATCTCACTTCCCGGGTATGGGACTAATGGAAATATTGCTACATCATGTACTCCTGCCCATGCCATTTGAATAACAAACCATAAGCTTTCTAATACCTCTTTTTTCCTTTGTCCTGGAAAGCCAATTACAATATTGGCCTTCACTATAATATTATTCTTCGATGCTTGATTTATAAAATCTAATGTTTTTTTAAGATCAATATTTTTATTAATTCTTTCAAGGGTTTTTTTTGAACCGCTTTCAGGGGCACATGTAAGCATACGGCATCCACTGTCGTAAAGGAGCTTTAAAACATCATTATCTAATGTTTCTGTACGTGTACCAGACGGCATAGACCAAGTTATATTTAATTGCTCCCGTATTATTAAATTTGTAAATTCAACCAACCATTCTTTTTTAATAATGGTAGTAAGGTCATAAAACTCAAAATTCGTTACGTCATATTTATTAACATAATATTTCATTTCTTCAAATAATTTTAATGGATTCCTGGGGATCCATTTTGATTGCCACATTAATGGATTCGAACAAAATGTACATTTATAAGGACATCCACGGGAGGCAATCATTGGCATTGTACGCCCACGGGGAGTGTTCATACTAAATCCGCTTTTGAAATAATTTTCCATAGGTATTTCATCCCATGAAGGCCATGGTATTTTATCGATCTCTTGTATCCTTGGACGTTGCGGCGTTAATTTAATATTTCCATCTGAATCCCTAAATGCAATCCCATTTACGGAATATTTTTTATCGTATTTATTATTTTCAATTAAATTAACCAATTCAATTATAGTCTCTTCCCCTTCTCCCAAGACACAACAAAATAATTCCGGATGTTTGCTAAGTAAATATGAAGGATCGGCGGTAACATGTTCGCCACCTAAAATTACTGGGATATTTGAAAATTTTGAGAGAATCTTTTCGACAATTAAATTGACATAAATCCACTCGTTCGAAAACATACATGATATGCCAATAACATCTGTTTCATAAGGAATTTGGTTTATTATCTCATCAGCAAGTAACCCATTTATTAATAATCGTGAATTATTAATTTTAGTGAATTTATTAAGAGCTTGCCCAAATGAATCTATAAAACAAACTTTATGACCATTTTGTTTCAAACATGATGTAATATAAGCAGGACCAATTGGGGGGACACCCTGCGATGTAGTTATTGCATAATAAGGTAGTACGGCGGGGGGTCTTATAATTGTAATAACAGACATTTATTTGGGGATCCTATATATTACAAAACGTTCATTTTTATATATTCTATCAAATGTTAATTTCTTTTGTTTTTCAAATATTATGTAACCAATTTTATATTTTTTTGCAATCCGAATTATATATTTTTCTTTAATTTCATTATATTTTTTTCTTATTTCGGGCAAACATTTCCATCCGTTCTCTGGTAAAGAATATAAGTCATCTAATCCTAACACATCCTCCATCCTTCTTTTCCATTCTAATATATCGTTCGTTGAATAAGGAGTTGATTTATAATTAACAAGCTCCCTCCTTTCAGCATATAAATGAAAACCTGAAATGTATGGTGGCGAAATAAATGTATCATTAATGTCAGAGTTTTCTTTTATCCAATTGAATAGTTTTTTTGATTGGCTCGTTATTCTAAGATTTATGTTTATGTTGTATAGAGGCCTGTTATAAATTTGAAAATAAATTGTTACACATACAAGAAGAATTAACGGTATATATTGGGTTGATATTTTCATCTTTTGGTTAAAATTTAATATAATGCCTAAAATAATCGCACATAACATAATTGATATTGAATTTAAGTTGATGTTAAATTTACCTAAATAAAACATTATTTGCTCATTATTAATAAAAATCAATGATATAGAAAATATACAAAATATTATAAATATAGCTTTTGAGTTTATTTTAATAATCTCAATTTTATTGTAAAAATAATGAAACAAAAATAATGTTAATCCGACTAGTGTACTCATACAGAAAATTATACCCACTGAAATTGAAAACAAAATTGAACGCATGTTTTCATTTAAACTTTGATATAAATAATTTGCTAAATACATCAAGGAGAATAATGATATAAATATTGACATACGTAAGTAATGGAATTTGGCTATAAAATCTAGTGGTATTATTTCTGTAAATAAATATTGTAGAAATATACCGGCAAATATTGTTAATGTAAAAAATATTACATTTTTATCGTTTTTGGTTTTATTTTTATTGGCAATAGACAATACTCCAATGGTAGTAATAAAAATAAATTTAATTATTGTACTTCTACATTCAGATAATATGAAATGATGGGGTGCCCTAAAATGAACAAATTCTATAAAAATATTACCGACAGATGAATTATCAAATGTATTATTCTGACTTAAAACAACAAATATTGGTATAGATGAAACCATTAAATATAAAAATGCAGGAAAGATAACTGATTTTATAGCAACTGCAAACATTCCTCTATTTAATAAGAAATATGCAACAAAAAATGTTATAAATAAATTTACACCTAATGATATATGGACAAATGTGATTAAACCAGCAAGCAAAAATGAATATTTTGTTTTATTTTGCAAAAAGTATCTTATCGCATGAATAGCAAGTGCATTTGCCAAAAAGGAGCTTTCATATGTATTAGAATGGATTAAGAGATCCGCTTCAATACCACTAACTTGCCACGTCATAAGTATTGGGAATAAAAAATAAAACGGTATCTTACTATTAAAAATATAATCGGATAGTTTCTTGAAACCGGTTACATAAATTACAATTGTTACACAATACGAAATAAAAAAAAGTATTGGCAACGAACAAAATGGAAGAAGGAATGCATAAAATGTTTTAAACAAATAATGATATGGTACAAGTGCATTAATATACCAATCGTTATTTAAAAATTGCGGGTTTGCAATCTTATAAATGCTTGGAATAAAATGAGGATGGTTTCTTTCTCCAAATATATACCCTTTGTAAAATAAAAAGGTCAGACTTAATAGAATTAAAAATATTAGAGCGGCAACCTTATGATTTATTTTTTCTATTTTAAGGTGTTTAAAATTAAACATATACATTTTATAATGCTACGATTCAAAACGGCAACGTAGTAGCCAATATAATGCAATTATACCGTCTCTCCATGTTATCTTTTTACCTTCGGCATATGTTCTTCCGTAATATGTTATAGGAACTTCATAAACACGTAATTTCTTTTTCATGATTTTTGCTGTAACTTCTGCTTCAAACCCGAATGAATTAGACTTAAGTTTTAAATCTTTAACAATCTCGGTTCTAAATGCTTTATAGCATGTTTCAAGGTCAGTAAAAGTAGAGTTATAAAGTATATTTGCAACTAGATTTATGAGTTTATTTCCAAGTAAATGATGGAAATAAAATATCCTCGTACGGAATAAAAATCTCGAGCCATAAACAACATCTGCTTTCCCCTTGAAGATAAGCTCAATTAAATGCGGATATTCTGCCGGGTCATATTCAAGGTCAGCATCTTGTATAACTGTTATATCACCGTTTATTTTCTGTAATCCTGTTCTTATTGCAGCACCCTTACCTAGATTTCTATCATGATAAATTACTTTTATTTGCTTATTATCAATCGATTCCAAAAACTCCCGTGTGCCGTCACTTGACTTATCGTCTACGATAATGAGCTCTTTGGCCAAATTAACAGCCATTACCTTATTAATTATTTCCTTAATTGTATTTATTTCATTAAAAACCGGCATTACAATTGATATAAGCATATTTACACTCCCTCTTATTTCGATTAATAAGCCTCGAGAAATTCGTTACAAAAAATTATGATTCTGAATCAAACAATTCTTGTATTTTTAAAAATCCTTTATCTCTTTTTTTTATCTTCTTTACAGGAATTCCAGCATATATATAAAGCTGTTTTAAATTCCCTTTTACTAATGATAAAGCTCCCACAACTGCGCCCATACCTATATTAACACCTGGTAATATAACAGCTCCTGTACCTACTAATACGTGTTTTTGGAAAATAACCGGGGCATTATTAACATTTTTATACTTATCGGGTATAGTTGCGTTTGTCATATATTTCCCAGAATAATCATCATTACTTGAAAATACTG
Source organism: uncultured bacterium (assembly GCA_964558015.1). Classification (GTDB taxonomy): domain Bacteria; phylum Omnitrophota; class Omnitrophia; order JAHJGZ01; family JAHJGZ01; genus CAZLCT01. The sequence goes on from CAZLCT010000035.1 coordinate 20,523, forward strand.
CTACCCTTGTGGATAAGGCAACAAAATCATTTATCTTTATCTTCCGGGCCCCTATTAATGACACGTAGCATGAAATATGCACATTTGAACCTATTTCAATGCCACCCGATCCGGCAGACAAAATGCAAAAATCATCTATTCTTGTATTGTCGCCAATAGATATTCTTTCAGGGTTATAAATTGATGCCTTTTCTGATATCTTGACATTTTTGCCTAAATGCTTTAGCTTCATTTTTTTTAACTTTTTGTACGATAAAAAACTCATATAAAATCACCTCTAATCGTGCTTTATATATTCTTGAAATAATGAATCATAATCTATATTCTTATATTCGATAGTATTAAAATATTCCATTGCTCTGAAACTCATGTGCAATACTTCATCAATATTAGCATAACAAAATAATCCTTGTCTGCCTAATGTAACGAGATTCCTAAATTTCTCTAAATAGGAAAATATTGTTCTTAACTTTTTTTGAAAACCTATCCTAAACCTAGGATAAGTGTGTGAAAGGCGCTCAGAAAAACATCCTTCGACAATCTCGTTTTTTAAAATCCCCCTTTTTTCTAATTCTTCTATCGTATAGGAGAATAATTCTTCGTCAGATGCATTCCATATTTCATCATTTATAAAACAGGTAAATTCCACACAAACTGCATTTTTACCTTCAGGTACGCAATATTTTGAAAACCTCCTTAAGTCATATATTCTGTTAAATTTAATATTAGGATTCTGAAAATATATAACAGGGCTTTGTAATATTTCCTCCTGTGAACACTTCAAATACAATAATCTTCCGGAACAAAAATCCAGTTTTTTTGCGGCTTGCATAACATCTTCACTTGGTAAAGGTCTTAGCAATAAAACTAATTCATTAATCGGAATAGTTGAAAAAAGAAAATCAACATCCTTTATATTTTCTTTATTATTACTTGCATATTGAATTTTCTTAATAGAAAAATCATCGTGCTCAATCGATTCTATAGTGGAACTAAGAGAAATTATACAATTCTTATCTTTTATTTTGTTATAAAAATAGTTGGTAACTTGTTGTATCCCATATTTTGGATAAAAACATCTTACTTGACTACTATCTTCAGGATGAAATTTTGTTGTATTCATTTTTATTAATTTGCGTATATAATCAGTAAGACTAATAATTGGTACTCTTTTTTGAGCTACGTATGCGCTAATTTTATCAGATTGTATTTTCCAGGCCTTTTCAGCATATGGGCCGAAATAAATATTATACAATGTTCTACCGAACCTGTTTGTGATCCATGATTTAAATGATTCATCATCTTTGGGATTACGTATAAACATCAAACATCTTGCTATTAAAAAATCAAACAGAGCCCTTATTCTATCTTTAATAGATAACACCTTTAACGTTCTTACACCTTTTAATGGGTAATCTACAAATTGATTGTTAAAATATATTTTAACTTTGAAATTAATTTCCATCAGATCGCTGTTTAATATTTTATATAAAAAATTAATAATATCCGTTTTATTTGTATGTATGTTATGTGGACCTAAGTCAAATAAATATTTACCATCACAGATTGTTCT
>CAZLCT010000036.1:0-21674 GCA_964558015.1 uncultured bacterium
GATTAATTTTGGCAATAAAGGAAAATTATATTTTAAAAGATTTATTAATTAATTCAGTGAAAATCGGTGTTATCGGAGGCTAATTATGAAAACAATTTTACTTACTGGGTCGGCCGGGTTTATTGGATGGAAAACGGCTGAGCTTTTAATTAAGAAAAAATACAAGGTGATTGGTATAGATAATATTAATGATTATTACGATATTAAGCTAAAAAAATATCGCCTCAAGGAACTTAAAGAGAAGAGAAAATTTATTTTTCAAAAAATTGATATAGAAGATAAAAAAGCTCTTAAACAATTGTTTAAAAAATATTCTTTTGATGCGGTGGTAAATTTAGCTGCACGTGCAGGCGTACGTTATAGTATTGAAAACCCTTATGTTTATTTTACTACAAATGTACAGGGAACAGTGAATCTGCTTGAGTTATGTAAAGATTACAAAATAAGGAAATTCATACTTGCATCTACATCATCGTTATATGCCGGTCAAAGAATGCCATTTAAAGAGACATTGGCCGTGAATACACCAATTTCACCTTACGCAGCCAGTAAAAAAGGGGCTGAGGCCGCGTGTTATACATATCATTATCTTTATGATTTAGATGTTACTATAGTGCGTTATTTTACTGTATATGGTCCTGCAGGAAGGCCTGATATGAGTATTTTTAGATTTATAAAATGGATTGACCAAGGCCAACCGATAGAATTATTCGGTGACGGTACTCAAAGCCGCGATTTTACATACGTTGATGATATTGCTCGTGGCTCAGTAGCGGCATTAAAAAAGGTGGGATTTGAAATTATAAATCTTGGCGGTAATAAACCTTATAAACTTAATTATGCCATTAAACTTATTGAAAACTATTTAGGAAAAAAATCCAAGGTTAAACGCCTCCCGTTTCATAAGGCTGATTTAAAAGCTACTTGGGCGGATATAAATAAAGCACGAAAGCTTCTTGGTTGGAAACCTAAAGTGGGATTGGATGAAGGAATCAGACGGACCGTAGATTGGTATTTAGATAATAAAAATTGGCTGAGGCGAGTTAAGCTTTAGTTGCAGGTTGCAAGTTACGGGTTGCGAGTTAAATATATTTGTAAACTCGTAACACGCAACACGCAACTCGTAACAGAAGATTGTTACTAATACTTATGGTACTTAGTGTTAATATTCGTGGCCTTTAGTGTATGGAACAGGATCAATTATGAAAAACATATTAACATTCGACATCGAAGAATATTTTCAGGTAGAAAACTTTAAGCAGGAAATCTCACGGTGTGAGTGGGAAGAGCAGGAATCCCGTGTAAACGTCGGAACTGATATTATCCTAAAAATTCTTTCTGATTATAAGGCAAAAGCAACATTCTTTGTTCTTGGATGGATTGCTGAGAAGCATCCAGAAATTATAAAAAAAATTGCCGGTGAGGGGCATGAGATAGGTTCTCATGGCTATTTACACGAACTTATCTATAAACAAACACGTGATGAATTTAGTGATGATATAAAAAGATCAATAGAAATTTTAGAAAATATTACTGGTGATAAAGTAATTAGTTATAGAGCGCCTAGTTTTTCTATTACGGAAGAATCTTTATGGGCTCTTGATGTTTTGTTAGAGCTCGGGATAAAGTATGATTCATCTATCTTTCCGATTCGGCATCACCGCTATGGTATTCACAATGCAAAACGTTTTCCTTATGTTATACGAAGAAAAGGAGAAAAAATACTTACTGAGTTTCCAATTTCGACTATTAGTGTTATGGGTAAACGTATTCCGTTTTCAGGAGGTGGATACTTTAGGATATTGTCTGCTTGTGTGTCAACTAATATGGCAAAACGATTAAATAAACAGGGATACCCCTTGATTATGTACCATCATCCGTGGGAATTTGATATTAATCAGCCCAAGATAAATGCGGACATATTAAGTAAATTTCGTCATTATTATAATATTCGTATAACGCAAGAAAAATTGCGATATTGCCTAGAGCATATAGAACTTGGAACTTTGAAAGATTGTGCTGAAGAGGTTAATTTAAAATAGGTTACGATAGGTTGAGAGAGGTTAAGAGAGGTTTAGAAAGGTTGAGTGGGGTTGAGAGAAGTTACGAGAGGTTACAAATGGAATTGTTAAAAGACAGAAGACCACAGACCAGAGACCAAAGACAAAAGACTTTAACGTGGTGAATATTATGAGGGATTATCAAAATTTAGTTACGAGTTGCAGGTTACGGGTTGCGAGTTTTAATATTCATAAAACTTAAAAAATAAATATAGACTTTTTTGTTGAATGATATAAAGATTTGTGGAAAACGATAAACAAATTTATTGAATATGTTGAGAAGAAATGGGGCTAAAACTCGAAACACGCAACACGTAACGCGCAACAGAAATCGAAAGACTATTGTCTAAAATATAGGAAATACAATGAAATCAAACAATGTAGAACTATCAATAGTAATTCCCGTTTTTAATGAAGAGGCATGCGTTGAAAAACTTATATCAAAAGTTAATAAATCATTGAATGCACTTAGCAGATCGTATGAAATTATTATAGTTGATGACGGCTCGACGGATAGAACGTCTGAGATATTACGAGGACTTAAAAAAGAACATAAAGAGCTTAGAGTCATACGTTTTCGTAAAAACTATGGTCAAACCCCTGCAATGGTTGCGGGTTTTGATTATGCAAAGGGGAATATTATTATAACTATGGACGGTGATTTGCAGAATGATCCTGCTGATATACAAAAACTTCTTGATAAGATGGATGAAGGCTATGAAGTGGTGAGTGGTTGGCGCTACAAGAGGAAAGACAAATTATTTACCCGCAAGATTCCTTCTATGATTGCAAATAAAATGATTTCTGTATTAACAGGAGTCAAATTGCACGATTATGGATGTTCATTAAAAGCATACAAGGCTGAATGTATTCGCGCCGTGAATGCATATGCTGAAATGCATCGCTTTTTTCCTGCTGTTGCTTCAATAACAGGTGCAAGAACTGCAGAAGTACGTGTAAACCATTATGCACGTAAATTAGGAAAGTCGAAATATGGTCTTTCGCGTACATTTAAAGTTTTTGCAGATCTTTTTACAATATTTATGATTACAAAGTTTTCTACCAAGCCGAGTATATTTTTTGGTCTTTGCTCAGTACCATTTGTATTATTCGGGATGCTAGCTATGATTATCTCGATTTATAGGTACTTTATGCTTGAGGATAGGTTAATTGTATATCCTGGTGTAACATTATTATTTTTTGTAATAGCCGGACATTTTATTATCTTAGGTCTGCTTAGCGCTGTAATTTTGACAAAGGGAGATTATAAACCGGAAAAATTGAGTACATTAACAGCCGAGGTAATACACTAAGTACCACTAATATTAACACGAATTACCACGAAGAACATAGATACAAATTGAATTAATTTAGTTGCGGGTTACGTGTTACGGGTTGCGAGATAAGGAGGATTTAAATGAAAACATATAGAGATTTAGATATTTATACATTGTCATACGAATTAGCAATTAAGATTCATGAGATGTCTCTCGAGTTGCCTAAATATGAATTATATGAAGAAGGAAGTCAAGTTAGAAAATCTTCTAAAGGAATATCGGCTTGTATAGTTGAAGGTTATGGCAGAAGGAGGTATAAAGCTGACTTTATTAAGTTTCTAGTATATGCCCATGCCTCTTGTGATGAGACGATTCTTCACTTGAATTTTATAAAAGATACACATAAGGATCAAAAGTCACATATAGACTCTTTTATCGAACAATATAATGATTTAGGGAAAAAGATAAATAAATTTATTCAATATGTAGAGAAAGAATGGCGCTAAAACTCGTAACATGCAACACGTAACTCGCAAAAGAAAGAACAGTGGTGTTAATATTCGTGGCTATTAGTGTGTGAACGGAGGTTAAAATGACTATATTTAAACAAGAACGAAAACCCGACATATCCGTAATCGTACCCGTGGTTGAACGCTACGATGACTTACGAAAAGTATTTGTCGAATATTCAGAGCCTTTTCGAAAAATCGGAAAAGGATTTGAATTCATATTTGTTGTCGACGGTGGTTTTAATAAGGCGTATGAAGAATTGAAAAGTCTTAAAAATGAGTTTAATGAAATCAAAATTATTAAGTTTGCTCGAAATTTTTTTGAATCAATTGCCCTCATGACAGGGATTGAACATGCACGGGGCGATATTATTTTTACATTATCAGCCTATTTCCAGGTTGAACCTAATGCTATTAATGAAATCATGGTTCAATTAAAAAAAGGCTACGATCTTATTATAACCAGGCGTTTTCCGCGTCGTGACAATATACTTAATCGAATACAAGCCTCTTCATTCAACTTATTGGTGAGAAAAATTACAGCCTGCAGTTTCAGAGATATTGCAAGCGGCCTAAGGGGAATGAAAAGCGAAGTTGCCAAATCTTTAGAACTTACAGGTGATATGCATAGATTCATTCCAATACTTGCTTATCAGAAAGGTTATAAAGTTTTAGAGATTAATGCTGCACAGAGGGCGGAGGATAAAAAATTACGTTTTTACGGTTTAGGCACATATACACGGAGATTTATTGATATCGTAACTCTTTTCTTTTTAATTAAGTTTACCAGAAAACCTTTAAGATTTTTTGGATTGATTGGGATTAATCTTTTTTCTGTGGGAGCAGTTATTACCGGTTATTTGGCATACGTTCGTTTATTTATGAGTCAGGGAATTGCAGGCAGGCCGTTACTTTTATTAGGTTTATTATTAATGGTTCTGGGTATTCAAATTGCCTCTTTGGGATTATTAGGTGAATTAATTATATTTACTCATGCACGTGATATAAAAGAATATCATATTGGGGAGATTATTGAATAATGAATATTTTAATGATTGCACCGCAGCCGTTTTTTACTTATAGAGGTACTCCGTTCAGTGTTTATTATCGATTATTAACGTTATCTGAATTGGGTCACAAGGTGGATCTTGTAACATATCATTTGGGCGAAGATATTATATTAGATGGATTAACTATTTACCGTTCATGGAAATTTCCTTTTGTAAAAAATATAAAAATTGGGCCTTCTTTTATAAAAATATTTGTAAATATTCCTTTGTTTTTTAAGGTGCTTTTAATATTAATTAAAAAGCGTAAAGAATATAAAATTATTTATGTGCATGAAGAAGCAGTAATGTTTGGCGTATTATTTAAGAAATTATTTAAAAAGAAACTTATATATGATATGCATTCTTCACTCCCACAACAGTTTGAAAATTTTAATTTTTGTAATTTTAGATTAATTAAAAGTATATTTAGATGGATAGAAAAAAAAGGTATTTCTCATTCAGATTTTGTAATAACTATATGCGAAGATTTTGATAAAAAGGCAAAAGAATATGGATGTAGTAATACTGAATTAATACCTAATACGAGATTCGATATAATCTCTGGGATTCAGTTTAAAAAAGATGTTAATAAATATTCTTTTGTTGAACAATTTTTAAAAAAAGAAAAAAAAGAAAAAAAAGAAAAAATTATTTATTATTGTGGGACATTTGAGGATTATCAAGGTATCCCCATGCTTCTTGAGGCGTTTAAATATGTGAATAAAAAAGTTAATAATACTAAGTTGTTATTAATCGGAGGGTACAATCAACAGGTTGAAAAAATGAAAAAATATGCCGAGGAGCTTGGAATTTCTCATCTTGTGCTTTTTACCGGAATGCTTGATCCAAATTATGTAAAAAAGACATTAAAACGGATTGATATTTTAACATCACCACGTGACAGCGGTACAAATACGCCTTTAAAAATATATGAATATATTGCCAGCGGTATACCTATTGTTGCTACAAATATTTATAGTCATACACAATTATTAAATTCGGATATCGCATTTTTGGCTAATCCTGATCATATTGATTTTGCTAGAGCAATTTTGGAGTGCATACAGAATGATCGAGTTGCACAAGAAAAGGCGCTAAATGCAAAGAACTTGTATGCAGAAAAGTATGGTACTGAAAAATATAAACAAAAATTACAAAAAGTAATTGAAAGCGTATCAGTATATTCATAGCATGATTTATTTTTATCTAAAAATATTAAGGTGATACAAAATGTGCGGTATTTGTGGATTTGTTTCTATAAATGAAAATTATAAGGATATTAAAGGTCTCATTAATCGGATGAATAAACTCCTGATACATAGAGGGCCGGATGAAGACGGATATCATATTGAAAATAATTTAGCATTAGGTATGCGGCGTTTAAAAATTATAGACCTTAGTACCGGCAAACAGCCTATATTTAATGAAAAGGGTGATATTATCGTCATTTATAACGGTGAGATTTATAATTTCCGTGAGTTACGGGATGAGCTTATTCAAAAAGGACATACTTTTAAAACGGCATCTGATACTGAAGTGATTGTTCACGCATATGAAGAATATAATGAAACTTTTTTAAATAAATTAAATGGTATGTTTGCATTTTGTATCTTTGATAAAAGAAATAATAAAATCCTGATAGCTAGAGATCGGGTAGGTATTAAACCTTTATATTATGTAAATAATAGAAAATTTTTTGCTTTTTCCTCAGAAATGAAGTCTCTTTTTGAAATTGAAGAACTGTCTAAAGAATTAGATGTGAATGCGATAGATGAATATTTAACTTATGAATATTCATTAGCTCCAAAAACGGTTGTTAAAGCGATTAAGAAATTGCAACCCGGTCATTATATGATATTTCAAAATGGGAATATCGAAATTAAGAACTATTGGAAAATTGAATATAGTGTAACCAACCTCAGTTATTATGATTGTAAAGATAAATTATATGAGACATTGTCGCATGCTGTAAAACGCAGATTAATTAGTGATGTGCCGTTAGGAGCATTTTTAAGCGGAGGAATAGATTCAAGTATTATGGTCGGCCTTATGGCACGACATTCATCTCATCCTGTGAAAACATTTTCGATTGGTTTTAAGAATCAAAGTTACAATGAACTTAATTATGCGCGGCTTATTGCCCGCAGATTTAATACAGAACATCATGAATCCATACTTGAAAAAGATTTATTAGAGTCTATGGATACCTTTATTGATTATTTAGATGAGCCTATGGCCGATGTCTCCATTTTTCCGACACATCTGGTATCACAAGAAGCAAGAAAAAATGTTACTGTCATTTTATCAGGTGATGGAGGAGATGAGTTATTCGGGGGTTATGAAACATATCTGGCTCAAAATATAGCAAAAAAAATATATGATTGGCTGCCTCGGATTTTCACATCACGACTTTTTCCTGGTATATGCAGCCGTATTGCACCTACGTCAAAGAAAAAAGGAATTATTAACAGGATTAAGAGATTTGTAGAGGGAGGAACACTTCCAAAGAAATTACTTCATTATAGATGGATGACTTATTGCAGGGAAAATGAAAAAAAATGTCTGTTTAGTGAAAAATTTACTGACTTGATATCCGCACAAACAGCAGTTGAAAGAGTAGTTAATCTTTATAAACGTTTTCAAGAATGGGATGAACTAAATCAAATGATGCTTTCAGATTTTTATATATATTTAGTTGAAGATATCCTAACAAAAGTAGATCGTATGAGTATGGCAGTATCATTGGAAGCTAGGGTTCCTTACCTAGATCATACTGTTGTGGAATTAGCATATCAAATTCCTGGAAGATTTAAGATTAATGGGTTAAAAACAAAGACTGTTCTGAAAGATACATTTAGTGATTTATTGCCTAAGGAAATTCTGAATCGTAGTAAAGAAGGCTTCAGTATTCCGATGAAAAATTGGCTTAGTAATGAATTGAAGGATACTATGAGAGAGGTATTGAATAAAAGTGACATCAAAAAAATAGGTTTATTTAATTATAATTTTTTAAATAAGCTTATTGATCAACATATTAGTGGAAGTCACAATCATGCTCATAAGTTATGGTCCCTCATGGTGCTTATGATATGGTGGAAAAAGTATATTGAATAAAAAATTAGTACTGAGTTATGAGTGTTGGGTAATGGGAGGGGATAAAATTATGGAAAAGATTAAGACATTTAGAGATTTGAGGATTTGGCAAGAGGGAATTAAATTAGTCAAAGGTATATATCAATTAACAAAAAAGTTTCCTAAAGATGAAAAGTATGGATTAACTACACAAATGAGAAGAGCATCAGTTTCGGTACCCTCTAATGTTGCTGAAGGATTCAGAAGGAATTATAAAAAAGAGTTTAAACAATTTCTTAATATCGCATTAAGCTCTTTAGCCGAATTAGAAACACAGATTGTAATATCAAAGGAACTTAATTATATAAATGTTTCCCAAGAAGAACCTTTTCTAAAAGATATTGATTATATTTCTAGAATGATTACAACTTTAAAAGGTAAACTCAATTAATTATTTTTACACAATACTCAGCACTCACGACGCAGTACAAGATTTAGATAGGTCAGTTATGAATGCTTTTAAAAAAATAACAACATTAACAAAGATTCTATACAATTACAAAAGGCGCAGAATCATCCTTGATACATTTCCTATTAGGTTATGGATTGAATCAAGCCTTGCATGCAATCTGAAATGCGAAATGTGCCCCAATAAAGAAATTCCTAACTCCGATAAAGGCATCATGGAATTTTCATTATTTAAAAAGATAATTGATGAGGTTAAAGATTTTGTTAATGATATTAATATACACCACCGGGGTGAACCCTTAATAAATAATCAATTATTTGACATGATTCGCTATGCAAAAAGCAGAGGATTAGCTGTTCGTTTCCACACGAATGGTACTTTACTCAATAAAGCTAAGGCTATGCAGTTAATTGATGCACAGCCGGATCTTGTTTCGTTTTCATTTGACGGTTTTCAGAAAGATATTTATGAGAGGGTGAGAAAAGGGGCTCAATTTGAAACGACAGTGGAAAATATTAAAAATATTTTAGAATTGAAGAAACAAAGACGAACAAAACATCCATATTTTGTTATTGAAAAAATTGATTTTCCTCACTATGAAAACATAGTAGATAGACAGAGTGTTGATAGTCTCTTAAGTGACTTTAAATCCTTAGGATTAAATGAATTTCTGGTTAAGAAAGAATACGAATGGACTACGTCCAATGCACCGGATGTGTCTGAATTGAGGAATTATAATGTATGCACGTTTCCCTGGTATGCCATGGTTATTTGCTGGGATGGTACGGTTACGCCGTGTCCGCAGGATTATATGGCAGCCATTAATTTGGGAAATGTTAGAAATAAAAGTATCTGCGAGATATGGAATGATACACCGTATAAAGAATTGCGTAGTAATTTAATAAATAATATCGAATCATTACCGCTATGTAGAAGATGTGACCGCCTTTGCAGGAAACAGGTTGGCGGTGTTCCGTTTCAGTATATGTTTACATTTCTGGCCGATCAATTTGTGGGATACGGAAAATTGAGGAAATTAATTGGGACGATGGAGAGGAATGATTGAGTCGTTAGTGGGAAGGATTTAGTTACGGGTTGCAGGTTACGGGTTACGCGTAACTCGCAACACGCAACTCGCAACAAAAAGTGAATTAGAAATATATGGAACCTTGGTCTATAAATCTTTTTAAAAGATCCGTTGTCAAACAAGTAAAATTTCATTATTTGAAACAATTTTTAGGTGATTATAAAGGAAAACGCTGTCTTGATCTTGGTTCTGATAATGGTGTTATCAGCTATGTATTGCGCCTCTCAGGCGGGCAATGGGCCAGTGCTGATATAGAAGATCAGGCGGTGGATTCAATTCGAAATTTGGTCGGAAGTGATGTTCATAAAATTAGTGAAACAAACACTCCTTTTGCAGATGAAGAATTTGATTTAATTGCGATTGTTGATTTACTGGAGCATGTTCATGCTGATAGGGATTTCCTCAAGGAAATTGACAGGATTTTAAAGAAGGGGGCTACATTAATAGTAAATGTCCCTAATAAAAAAAGATTTTCAATATTAAGGTCTATAAGAAATTTTCTTGGATTGACTGATGAACAACACGGACATGTACGCGAGGGGTACACATTTGAAGAAATCAAGAATATGCTTCCCGGTTATCAAATTGAAAGAAAAAAAACATACTCGAAATTATTTTTAGAGCTAATTGATATTATGATTTCTTTCGCTTTCCATAAATTAAGTAAAGGTAGAGAGTCTAAGAAGGGTACTTTAGTAACTGAAGGGGACATGAAGAAACATAATAAAATATTTTTTATATATTCTTTAACTTATCCTTTTTTATGGTTAATTGCTCAGTTGGATTATTTGTTGTTTTTTATGAAAGGATATAGATTAATTGTCAAAGCGAAGAAGATTGAAAATGTTTAAATTACAGTATTTAAGTTTTTGTAATTTTAATTGTTGAGGTCATTGCGAATCCCGCCAAGGGCGGGATGCCCTACTGCGCTAAAGCTACGTAGGACCTTGTCCTCCGAAGCCTTGGCGAAGGAGGGAAGCAATCTCAAAGTCATAAGATTGCTTTGCAATGAAATAACATTTTTGGACGCAGATTTGCAGGAATTTTTTAAAAAATAAAAAGAATCTGCGGCAGTATGCTCTGCGAAAATCAGCGTACTATATTTAACTAGGGATGTTGAGATCGCTTCGTCACTGCGTTCCTCGCGATGACAACTTTGACGAAGTATAAAAAATATTTAGCATAATGACTAGTGTAATTAGGAGATAAAATTAATATGAATAAGACAGCTTTTGTAACCGGTGCTTCAGGTTTTACAGGTGGCCACCTTGCAAGACGTCTGGTACGAGATGGATGGAAAGTACGCGTTCTTGTTCGTAATAATGGTGACCACAAGGCTTTAAAAGATATAGGGTGTGAGCTTATATACGGTGATTTATGTAAAAAAGCAAGCTTTGCAGATGCCTTAGAAGGGGTAGATGTAGTATTCCATATTGCTGCTTGTTATCGTGAAGAAGCGACTCGGGATGTCTTTTGGAATGTTAATGTAGAGGGTACACGCAATATGCTTGAAGCAAGCGAGGTAAAAAGGGTAGGTAGGTTCATACATTGCAGTACAGTGGGTGTTCATGGTGAAATCGATAATCCTCCTGCTGATGAGGAAGCACCGTTTAAGCCGGGTGATGCTTATCAGGAATCAAAACTTGAGGGAGAAAAACTGGCATATCAATTTTTAAAAGAAAAAAGACTAAAGGGGGCAATATTCCGTCCCGTAGGTATATACGGTCCGGGAGATAGACGTTTCCTGAAACTCTTTAAAATGGCTAAATCAAAAATTACTATTATGATAGGTAAGGGAGATAAGCTGTATCATCTTACCTTTATAGATGACTTGGTTGACGGTATTTTATTGCTAGCAAAAAGAGATGATGTTAATAGTCAAATATTCATTCTTGGGGGTGAGACATATACAACTCTTGTGGAACTCCTTAATATTATCGGGAGTGTATTAGGAAAAAAAGTTAAGATGATGAAAATACCGGTAGCTCCGGTTTATGGGGCCGCTTACATAAGTGAAAAAATTTGTTCATTGTTTCATGTTAAACCAATTCTTTATAGAAGACGCCTTGATTTTTTTATAAAAGACAGGGCATTTAACATTGATAAAGCGAAATCGATTATTGGTTATAGACCCAAAGTCAGCTTGGAAGAGGGGCTTAAGAAAACGGCTGAATGGTATAAAAAGGAAGGATGGTTATAAAAATGAACGTGTTAGGCATCACAGATGGTATGACAGGCGGTGCAGCAGTTATTGTTGACGGTAAAATTGCTGCGGCTGTGAGTGAAGAAAGACTTGTGAGAAAAAAGATGGCAATCGGATTTCCCGAAAAGGCCATAAATGAAGTTTTAAGTCTTAGCGGGGTTGAAGTTTCTGATATAGATTACATTGCCATAGCCGGCAAAAGGGATCATTTTTATTATCCGCCAAAAGTATGGAACGGCTGGTTTCAGGAAGACAGGGGTTTTCTGAAAGAGCTTGTTTTAAAAATTGCATCATATTTTGTTGACTTGATAGGTGACAATACTTTTTTTCAGTGGTGTTATTATCAGTTGAAGCTGCCTTATGCATTGAATAGGCGGCGTAAGGTAAGAAAATTTCTAAAAAAACTATGGCATTTTAAATGTCCAATAATATTTATTGATCATCATTATTCGCATGCTACGGCTGCTTATTTTACCAGTGGTTTTAATAAAGCAACTGTTGTATCGGTAGACGGTGGCGGTGACGGATATTCATCTAAAATTTATAAAGTGAATAATGGAAATTTTACCGAGATTACCGGCGTTTCTTCTTATAATTCTATAGGGAATTTCTATGCTTATGTTACACATCTATGCGGTTTTAAAGCGCATAAACATGAGGGAAAAATTACAGGTTTGGCAGCTCATGGTAACCCTAAATATAAAGAATTATTAGAAGGTTTTATTACTTTTAAAAACGGCACAATTGTTAATAGAAGCAGGAGCTTTTATTACTCTTCCTTAAGCAAATTAGCAAAGTCCCTTCCTAAAGGATTTAAACGTGAAGACCTGGCAGGAAGCATGCAAAAACATCTTGAAGATGTAGTTTCAAAATATGTTCATACGTGGGTCGAGGATTCAGGATATTCTGATGTAGCTTTAGTCGGAGGTGTGTTTGCTAATGTACGTCTTAATCAGGAAATTAATAACTTAGATAATGTTAATAATGTTTTTGTATTCCCGGGAATGGGGGATGAAGGGCTTGCCGTGGGTGCAGCATATGCATTATGGGCTGAGAAAATAAAAGAAAAAGGAAAGAAAGCTCTTCCATATAAGCCAGTGAATGTATATTTCGGCCGCGGATTTTCAAATGATGAAATAAGAGCCGAATTAGATAAAGAGAATTTAACATATATTCATTATGATGATATTGAATCAGAAATTGCAAAACTCCTGGCTGAAGGTCATGTTGTGGCCAGGTTTGAAGGAGATATGGAATATGGCCCCAGGGCATTAGGGCATCGTTCGATTTTATATCAGGCTACAGATCCAACAGTAAATGACTGGTTAAATAAAAAATTGGAACGTACTGAGTTTATGCCGTTCGCACCTGTAACCTTAGAAGAATATGTAGAAAAATGTTATAAAAATATCAAGGGTGGACTTCATACGGCACGTTTTATGACAATTACATTCGATTGCACAGAGTGGATGCAGAAGAATTGTCCGGCCGTTGTTCATATTGACGGTACAGCACGTCCGCAAATTGTCAATAAAGAGCTTGACGGAGGTTATTATCGTATTGTTGATGAGTATCGAAAAATTACCGGCCTTCCAAGTATTATTAATACTTCATTTAATATGCACGAAGAGCCTATTGTGTGTACACCATATGATGCAATACGTGCATTCAAACTCGGTCATCTTGAATATCTGGCCATTGGTAATTATTTAGTTAAAAGCGTGGAATAAATAATGAATACTATTTTACAAATTGGATGGTGGAGGTCGAGGCTTTCAATTTTTATTAAAGTCATTATAGGTCTAGTGTTAATTGTTTTCCTTCTTAGTCGTTTAGATAAAAACCAATCAATATCAGCTTTAAAAAGTATTAATTTTTGGTGGATAATTATTGCTATTTTAGTACAAACAATAGCAAAAATTTTGTCGGCATACAGATGGAAGGTATTATTGCAATTACAAAATATAGAAGTAACTATCCATAAGTTATTAAAATTTATTATGATTGGATTGTTTTTTAATAATTTTCTGCCCACCTCTATGGGTGGAGATGTTGTCAAAGGATATTTTATGGCAAAACATAAAGGTGAATATAAGAGTTCATATATTTCTGTAATTGGGGAACGGTATCTGGGAATTATTTTATTAACGATTATTGCTTTGATAGCCACAATTGTGGCTTTTGTGACAAATATTTTAACGAAAGATATTATGATTATTATTATATTAATATTTTTACCGGTAATGTGTGTTTTTTGTTTCGTTGAAATTCCCTGGCTCCATAGATTTTTAAATGGGAGCAGAATAAAAATATTCAAAATGATTTATGAAATTAAAAATTTTGTTTCATTTATAGGCACAAAAGAACACAAAAAATATGGAGCGTTAATTTTATCACTTTTTATACAACTATTTGGCGTTGGATTTTTTTATGCCTGTGCAAAATCACTACATATTGATATACCATTTTATTTATCATTTGCCTTAGTGCCTCCGGCATTACTGCTGGCCATGATACCTATATCATTAAATGGTATTGGTATACGCGAAGGTGCTTTTGTATATTTTTTTACCCAGGTAGGTGTGCTGGAGAGTGATGCCATTTTATTCGGCTTTGTAAGTTTATGCATTTATTATGTTTTTGCGCTGATCGGCGGCATTTGTTATATAACGGAGTAAGACAATGACGGATGTATTAGATAAATATTTCAAAGATATTGATTTTCTCGTAAAAGGGGATGAGCGTAGTAATAACTATATGGTTGCAATGCATGAAGCATTTTATGAGTTTGCTTCTAAATATGTAGAGAATAAAATTGTATTGGATGCAGGTTGTGGTTCTGCGTTTGGTAGTTCAGTACTATCCAGAAAAGGAAAAAAAGTAATCGGTATTGATATTAAGCCCGATCTTATTGATTGGGCTAGAAACAGATATACGGACAAAAATTTAAATCTACAGTGTATGGACTGCACCAACATGGAATTTCCAGATGAATATTTTGACATTATTGTTTGTAATGAATTACTTGAACATCTTGAAAACTATAAAGAATTTTTACGTGAGGTTACAAGGACCTTAAAAAATGGTGGTATTTTTTTGTGTGCTACTGTTAATAGTAAATATACTTTTAAAAAACGTGACGGTTCTCCCCGAAATAAATTTCACTATCAGGAGTTTAATATTGAAGACTTTAGTGAATTGTTATCTGTGTATTTTCAGAAAATAGAAATATTAGGTGAAAAGGCAAACAGTGAATTTCAACATTTCATGACACATAAACCATCGAGAATAATAGAAAGTATAATTTCTAAAATTAAAATAAAAGAAAGGATACCTGTTAAATATAGAAGAATTGTTAGAGAGCTATTGAGTGGCAAAAAAGTAAAGAGAATTTTATCCAAGGATTTTTTTATTTCATCTAATTCTATTGATGAAGGTATATATTTAGTTGGAGTTTGTAGAAATGTTAAAAAATGTCTAAAAAATGAATAACTTAAGCAACGGAAATTGGTAAATATGGGATCTGATAGTAAAAATGCAAAAGGTAAACAAATAATAATTTATCTATTTTTAATTCTGTCATTGGGTTTATATCTTAGAATATCTAATTTAGGATTGCCATCTTTTAATAGAGATGAACTTAATCATGTCTTTGCTGCAAAAGCATTGTTAGAGCAGAACAAACCGCTTCTTCCTAGTAATATCAGCTATAAACGGGGTATATTTGTTTCAAAACTAATATCTTACTTATTTCATTATTTTGGTATATCGGAATTTTTTGCACGTCTGCCTTCAGTTATTTTTGGATGTTTATCAATATTTGCATTATTTATTTTAGGTTCTTGGTTGTGTAACCCATATGTTGGTTTGACTTCAGCACTATTTTTATCACTTTCACCTCAATCTATTTTTATATCACGATTTGCTCGCATGTATGCTCCTCTGCAATTTTTTTATATATTGCTTATTTTATTTTTTTATAAAGGATTTGAAAATAATAGCAAAAAAAATGCTGCTATAAATTTAATCATAGCGCTATTTTTATTATATGTGTGTATATCTTTACAAATAATATCTTTTACTTTTATGCCATCGATAGCTGTTTATGTTTTTTGCATGTGTTTTTTATATTTTTGGAAAAACGGATTTTTTAAAATATATAAAAATAGATACTTTATAACAATGTTATTAATTTTATTTTTCGGTTTTATTATTTCGGCATTTAGAACAGATCAGGTTGTAAAATTATTCGACAAAAGCCAGATAGTTTTAATGTGGGCACAAAATAATGCCTCAAATATTTATTACTATTGGCATAGATTGGGAGACAAATATTCATTGTTGTTACCATTTCTTCCTATTTCGTTATTAATAGCATTATTAAATTATAAAAGAAGAGGAGTTTATATTACGTGTTTATTTGTTGTCCCTTTTTTATTTCATTCTGTTATTTTTAAAACAAAATCTGAAAGATTTATAAGTTATTTTCTTCCTATTTTATTTATTTTATTTGCGATTATGCTTGTTTTTATCATAAAAAATGGTTACTTATTCCTTACTCGTAGCTTAGCAGAGTTTATTAAAGATAATCGGAGATTGAGGATTATTTCTATTTCAATAACTGTTTTGCTGGTTATGTTTTGCTTAGGCCGGGACCAATGGGTTAAAAAGGGATTTGTTATTCATACTATACGAGAAGGATTTATAGATGGATTTCCACATGATGGCTGGCGTGAAGGAGGAGATTATTTAAAGAAGAATATCAAAGATGAAGATATTATTATAACTGCTTCATCATTATCTGCGCTTTATTATGTAGGCCGGGCTGATTATAACTGTAATGAAGCTGATAAAAGAATTATGGTTCAACAAAGTAAAAGGAAACCGAATATTTTATTGAACAAAGATGGCTGTATAAAAGATTATTATGGTGGATTAATATACATAAAATCATTGGATGAATTAATAGAAATTTATAAACGACATAAAAGTGGATGGATAATTTATGACACTTTAAGATTCAAGCCACTTTCTGAAGGTATTAAAAAATTTGTTGAAAATACATTTGTAAGACACGAATTACCAAATACTTCAACAATCCGTATTTATAGCTGGGGCAGGGATTAAGAATAACACATTATGGAAGATAGAAAAAAAATAGCATTTTATTTGGAAATTGGTAATCAGGGAGGAGGCGTAGGGAATTGTTTAAAAGCAATTTTAGATAAACTTAATTGTGAAGATTTTAAGGTTTATATTTATTGTAATAATAAGATGTTTTTCGATTCTATTGATAATAAGAAAGGGTTGATTTTCCGTAACATTGCTGCAATAGCTTCATTAGAATGGAAAATGTTTAATGATAATGCGAAGTCATTATTGTTAAGAATGGTACAAATTTTATGGAATAAGTTGCCAGTTAATTTTAGATATCTATTGTACATGATAAAAAAAATATTTGTATTACGTAACATATATATTAATGATTCTATTGATATTATACATTTTCAAGCGGGTGGGTTTCCTAAATTTTGCTGTGCACTAATAGGAGCTAAACTAGCTGGCATTTCAAAGATTATTCTTACTATTCATCATCCGGCAAAATACAGGAATAAATCATTGATGGTTTTTAGAGTTATGAACCGTTATGCTTTAAAAGTGCCGCATCGAATTGTGGCTGTATCGAAGAGTAATGCTGAATCGCTTAAAGAAGTTGATTCAAAATTTAATCGTCAAGTTCAGATCATTTATAACGGTATCAAAGTTCGTGATGAGATTAAAATTGATCAAGAACAAAAGAAAAAAATTAAAGAATCTCTGGGGATTAATCAATTCGTAAAAGTTATTTTAATTGTTACGAGACTTGTGCCACATAAACAAGTCTCTATTTTTGTTGAAATATTTAAGGAGATACTAGATAGTTATCCAGAATGTTACTTGTGTATTGTTGGAGAAGGAGATGATAGTGAAAATATAATTAAGACGATAAGACGCTTTAGTCTTGATGAAAAAGTTAAAATGTTAGGTCGAATGGAAAATATTGATGAAATATATGCTATAAGTGATGTTTTTGCATTTACTTCTCGAGAAGAGGGATTTGGGTTGGTTATTGCAGAAGCTATGGCACATAGTATACCAGTTGTTGCCTTTGATATCGGGGGTGTTAATGAAGTGATAGAAAGTAATAAAACGGGTTATTTGGTCCCACTTAATGAGAAGGAAGAGTTTAAAACAAGATTAATAGACTTATTGATAGATGAGCATAAAGCACGTGAGCTCGGTAAGAATGGGAGGAAGAGGATACGAGATTTATTTAATATTGATACCATGATTTTTAAGAATTTGGAGCTATATAAGTAATGACGAAAGAAGAACTTAAAACGACTAAGACAATAATACGGAATATAATCTGGAGAACGTTTAGTATTTTTACTAGTACTTTCTTAGCCATAATAGTTTCCGTTATGACAGCACGTATCTTGGGTCCCAATAAAATGGGTCAGTTTAGTTTCGTTCTTTGGCTTGTAAATGTTCTTCTTATCTTTATGGGATTAGGGATACCAGCTGCAACAACAAAGTATGTTGCAGAATATTTTGGTAGAGATAATAAGGAGATGGCACGAAGCATTATAAGGACTCTTTTCCTATTCGAGTTACTGTTAGCAGGAATTATTGCATCTATTTCAATGATTTTGGTTTTTGTAGTTGTTCCGACTCATCAGCGAATAATATTTATATTAGCTATTGGAAGTAGAATACCAACTGCTTTGGGATCTATTTATAATGCAGCAATTCAAGGATTGCAAGATTTTAAGGTCGTCAGTAAAGTCGGGATTTTTAATGAATTTCTTAGAAGTATTCTTGTAGCATTATTTCTTATATTAGGTTTTGAAATTATTGGTATATTTACGGCTGGATTGATTGTCAGTTTCTATTATTTACTAAGAATAACATGGGTATATAAAAAATATTTTGCAGAAATTCCTTCCCATGTTGGTTTACCAAAAGAGCTTATTATAAGAATAACTAAATTTTGTCTTACACTTTCAGGCATTATGATAATTTCATCGATAGTATGGCAGGAATCTGAGGTTTTTTTCTTAAAATATTTTTCGACTAACGAGCAAATTGCTTTTTATAGTCTTGCATTTGGAATTGCAGCACGGCTTAAAGTATTTACAAAAATTGTGGCACATGTTTTAATGCCATCAATATCTCATATGTCAGGTAATAATGATTATAGAAAAATTAATGAATTATATTCGACCGCAACCCGGTATTTAGCATTAATCTTTATACCTGTCTTTCTTGGGGCTGCTGCTTTGATAGGTAAATTGATAATTCTCCTTTACGGTACTGAATATAGAGAAGTTATTACACCGGCAATGATTATTTTATCGTTTAATATTTTTGGTTCAGTAACCATTGTATCAAGTGCTCTTACGACCGGAATTGATCGACAAGATATTATACTGAAGATAGGTAGCGTTGTTGCAGTTATTAATATTATCACTGATTTTATTTTTATACCAACTTATGGGGCAATAGGGGCGGCTGTTGCAAACTCTATAGCCCAGAGTATAGGTGCTATTATTGGAACTTATATAGTAGTAAATATTCTTGGTTTTAAGTTTCCCTTAATAAAAGTATTATTAACATTGCTATGTGCAGTAATAATGGCTTTATATGCATATGTGGTAAATTCGACATATTATGGGTGGGGATCTTTCTTTATTGCATTAATAACTGGTGTATTAATTTATTTGTTTATGATTCGGTTATTAAAAGTACTTGAAGAGAAAGATCGTGAATTTTTATCAGTACTAGGTCATAAACTTCCTTTTGGGCTTAATGTTATTTTTAGTAAAATTGTCAACATTTTAGTCCCTTAGCGTGGCACGGAGTAAATAATAATGGATAAAATTATTATTGATATAAGCGTTGTTATCTGTACATTTAATAGAGCTACTCTATTGGATAAAACGTTGAGTAGTTTTTTGCAGCAAGAAAATTTAGATAATATTTCATGGGAGCTAATTGTTGTTGATAATAACTCGACTGACAATACAAAGGATGTAATTGAAGAAAAAATAAATGTTTTTAATAATAAATTAATATATGTATTTGAGCCAATTCAAGGTTTAAATTCTGCTCGCAACAGAGGAGTACAAGAATCGCATGGAAAAATTGTAGCATTTACTGATGATGATGTCGTTATATCCCGTAATTGGTTGAATACCATAAAAAGAGGTTTTCAAAAATATAACGTAGATGGTTTAGGCGGTAAGGTTTTACCAATAGGTGATATTAAATATCCTGATTGGTTTATTAAAGACGGCTTATACAGGATTGGCGGAGTTTTGGTAGAGAGAGATTTAGGAGAAATGGTTAAGACTTTGAAACAAAACGAATTATTGCCTATAGGAGCAAATATGTCTTTTAAGAAAGAAGTTTTTTATAAATTTGGAATGTTTAATCTTGAGAAAACATATATTGCAAAAAAGAAACCCATATGGGTAGGGACAGATACGTGGTTTATACAACGAATTATTAGGCAAGGTGCAAAGATATTATATTTGCCAGATATGATAATTTATCATCCTATTCCAACTGAAAGGTTTAATAAAAGGTATCTCAAAAATTGGTATTTCAATCTTGGACGAAGTTTTATTAGCAATAAAGGGAAATTAAGAGGGCGAAGATTTCTAGGAATACCTCTTTATTTATACAAACAAATAGTTTTATCTTTTTTCAAATGGTTACTTTGTATAGTTATGTATAAAAAACGAATTGGTTTTTATTTTAGATTACAGTTTCTACAAAATTTAGGCTCAATTTATGAATGCTTGATTAACAGGAGTTTACAATGAATCTGGTCAGTGTTGTAATTGCGACATACAATTATGGTAAGTATATTAAGGAGACAATTGAAAGTTGTCTTAAACAGACCTATAAAAATATTGAAATTATTGTTGTAGATGATGGTTCTACAGATGATACCAAGAATGTGGTTCTAGAGAACTTTCGGGATTCTGTGAAATATATTTACACGGAAAATGTCGGACAAAATAAGGCAGTTAATTTGGGTCTTACCCATGTTACGGGAGATTATATTGCTCTATTAGATGCAGACGATATATGGGATCCAACAAAGATTGAGAAACAGATTTCTTTTTTTAATACATATAAGGATGTTGGTTTAATATTCACAGATTTTTGCAAATTTAATGAACAGGGGATACTTGTCCACTCACATTTTAATAGACTTAGACATTTTATGAATACACAAAAAGAAAATTTAGAGGGGAATTGGTATATTTTAGATGAGGATTTTTTTTCAGATTTATTGATTCAAACGCCTATTTTTCCAAGTACAGTAATTTTTAAAAAAGAAATTCTTGCAAAGAAAGGGCCATTTTTAGGACGTTACAAGCAGGCTGAAGACCTTGAATTTTTTCTTAGATATTCACGTATATGTCGGTTTGGAATGATAGATGAAATACTTACTCATAATAGATTTCATGAAAAGAACTTAACTGCAGATTTATTTACAACCGTACATAGTGCCGCAGTCGTTTTGGAATATATATTACATAATTACGATGATTTGGGTGAGAAAGAGATAAGGAGAATTAAATATTCCTTATCTGATAGATATTTTAGTTGCGGTTATCTTAAATATGAAAAATATAATTTTGCTGAGGCAAGGGAATATTTTATTAAAAGCTTATTCTTTAAATTTAAAATTAAATGTTTAGCCTATTATTTATTTACATTGTTTGGGAAGTATATAAATGCGCGATTACGTAAAATTAAACAACAAGTAGAAAAGAAACCAGATAAACTAGTCTACTAAGAGACGTTCTATGAACATAGTATATATTGATTCCAATAGTTCTTCTGAGATCATACAAAAGTGGGATGATTATGTATCAAACCATCCAGATG
>CAZLCT010000037.1:0-21521 GCA_964558015.1 uncultured bacterium
TGCAGATATTTTTACTAAAGCAGGAACACCTATGAGCGCTCAGGATATTATAGATGAAATGCTCAATTTTGACTCAACCTCTGGTGAACCATTACACCCGTCCGTGGGTTTTTTGAGTGCCTGGGCACAGGAAGCGGTCATGGGTGGCGTTGAAGGAAGATTAAGTATACAGGATATTGAGAAACTTCTTGAAAATTTTGAAGGCATATTTGACGGCGTTGCCGCATTATTAAGCCGTATTGGAATCGAGAAGAAGCATATTTTAGGAATGGATACTGAGGAGACTGGATTTACAGTAGGTCAGCTGCAAGGTGTTGTTACATACTGGGCTATTATTGCCTGGCAGGTAAACCGTTTTAACGGTGCCACAGGGGTAAATGCCCTACTGGAGAATATGGATGCGCTTCTTGATGTTGCCGCTCAAATTTACAGCACACCTGAGGAGCAATTAACGCCTGAGGATATTATACGGAAGCTGGTTACGTTTGATCCTGAGAGTGGGGAAGAACAGGATCCCGTAATTGGATTTTTAAGTTCATGGGCAATGGAGCCGGTGTTTGGTTCTATCAAGCCTGAGCGGGTGGCCAAACTACTTGAAAATTTTAATTTGATTCTTGATGATGTTGCCGCCTTTTTAGGAAAAACACGCAAACAGGTACTAGATGATAAGACAGGGGAACTGCAGGGTGCTGTAACTTATTGGGCAGTAATAGCAACTTATGCACCTGATTATGGTTTTGATTTCGGGCCAAGAGAAATTAAAGAGATGATACGTATTCTGAATCTTGTTAAAGAACCTATTGCTGATATTATTGGCATAAGCATTCAGGAACTTGAACGGGATTTACGCCGGGGCAGTGACAGTCAATATAACGGTGTACTGAGCTTTTATGCAGGTTTGAGATTCCACGGATTTTTCCGTGATGATGTAAAGCTCGGGCGTTTTTTGCATATTATGAAGGAAATAAAGGATTCTAATGTAGTGCAGGAAAATGCAGCCTTTCCTATTTTTGATATTCTTAAATTAGAAGACAGCAGTTTCTTGTTTGATTTAACTTTAAAGGCCGAGGCGCGCGATATACTAACTCATCCTGATGTGTTGAATGCATTACGCGAAGCCGGAAGGAAGAGCCCATCAGAGGGTGTGGGAATTAATACTGTTCTTAAGGATGCTGTTACTGGGAGGTTGGCACTTCCCGAAGTTGAAGCAAAAAAGGAACGGCCTCTTGATATCAGGCTTAGTCCGGAGGACAGGGGTACACTGGTATATTATGCAGGACAAGTTAGAACGGAGGCGATAGAGCTCATTGACTTACGCCTCGAGCTTCAAAATGAGGTTGAAGTTCAGCAACTTATTCGCAATCTTTTTGAAGAGGAAATTAAGCTTGATGGGGCACGGTTCAGTTATTCTCTAGATCGTTATATGAAAGAAAAAGGACTTGGTACTCCATTAACCCCGGAAGAGGAACAGCAACTTATTGAAATGTTTTATCATGAACGGTATGCAGATGGTGTGATATCACAGCTTGCCGAAGACATGCTCCTCAGGGGTTTATCTATAGACAGAGTAAGAGAAATATTGACGGCAAAACAAATGCTTCGGACTGTTATTCCTAAGCATGAGGAAGTTCTACGGCCGCATGAGCCGCCTCGTGTGGGAGATATTGATTTTGAGCTTTTTCTGTATGAAGTTGCTGCTGATGAGCAAAGAGACCGCAAAGATTTTACACCTGATGAAATAAAGGCATTAAAAGATGTATGTCAGGAGACAGTCTATGAAGGATTTCTCACAGGACTCGCGGAAGACATATCCCGTGCCGGTACCGAATTAAATACAATAGTAGAAAATATGGTTGATGAAGGAATGACTCGTTATGAAGCAGTTGAGAAGGTCGCGGCATATATGGCTCAGGTAAAACAGTATCTTCCACAGAAAGAATATACCGGTTCTCTTGCAGAACTGGATGCGGATGTATATGCCACAGAGCGTGAATACCGTCTTTTGCAGAAAGGAATTAAGCTTACTGATAAACAGGCTTTAAAGAATCATTTCTTAGAGGATTCGTTTGGTTTTCATATGGGAAAAGTTAGCAGTCTTGCCATTGAATTTATGAAACATCATGTAGCTTTAGATGATGTGCGTTCTGAGATAGAATTCATAGAAATGGTTGATAAACACGCCACCGAACAGTTTAAGACTATTGGCTTAGACGAGAAGGCAATTGTTGATGCACAGGCCGATACGCAGGGTATTATTAAATCTGCAAAGATGCGTGAGAGGTTATTAAGCCTTTCGAGTTCGTTTGGTGAAAAAGAAGAACAATTGCGGATTGAGCTCGAAGAGAAGGTCAAAGACTATGACGCTCGGTATAAGAAATTTCATAAAGAAGATTATAGCTGGTACACTGATGGAAAACTTAGCGGGGTACGCGGAACATTACGTGATGTATTTAACCTCACCCACGAAAGCAGTGATGACGAGTTTGCCAGAGCCTTCCTTATACTTGATATTTTAAAAACCCTCCGAACCGAAGGGCTTATTCCTGTCAGTAAGACTGAAGATGTATTTGTTGTAAAGTCAAAACTTACCGCACGTGCCCAGATTGACAAATTAAATAAAGAAATTGCTTTACTTCATCTTGCAAGTGATGAAAAAGATGTCATAGAAAGTTACATTGATACTCTCCCGGAACTTTATACGAACAATCCGTATTGGTATCAATCCGCTGTTGCTATTGCGTTATATAGAACATTGTGTGATGATTTTAGTCTTAATATTGATCAGGAGCGAAAATCATTAGAGCATGATATGCGGAATATTATTAATGCAATTAAAATTGTAAAAGAAAGCTTGCCTGAACCTACCACGAACAGGCTCTCTATATTGCAAGCCCAGGTGAATACTCATTCCGATGAACTCTTATTCGGCCGTGCTGGTTTTTATCTCTCGGATAAAGAGCGTGCGGAATTATATAATGCGTACAGAAAAAGTACCCTCTGGATGAG
The DNA here is from genome assembly GCA_964558015.1 of uncultured bacterium. GTDB lineage: Bacteria > Omnitrophota > Omnitrophia > JAHJGZ01 > JAHJGZ01 > CAZLCT01. The sequence goes on from CAZLCT010000037.1 coordinate 3,007, forward strand.
GGAAGGTAAAGCCTCTTCTTTATTGAAGTATTTTGTTAAAAAGGGTGTGATTAATCCTAAAGATGAGCTCGGTAATGCAGATATAAACGCCGTTAAAAATTTTATTCTTTTTATGGATGCAGTTAATAAAACTATACCAAAGACCTTAACAAAGTCAGAGGAAAAGCTTCTTGAGGAAAAGGCTGGAATTGAGGCATTAATACAAAAAGCTAGAATCAGAAAGAATTTTGCTGAACTTTCCAAAGAGCTTTCGGATAAAACCAAACAAAAGGTGCACGACCGTGTTGAGTTATTAGGCAAAGGTTTTGAAGATGCATATAAAAGTGACAGGTCATGGTATTTTGAAGGTTCTGCTACGAGCCTTACCATACCCATGATGGAGTTATTATTAGGTAAAGGGTATAAAAATATAAATACTGCATTCCGGGAGCTTGGTAAAAAAGAACATGAGGAATTTAAAAAATCTCTTATGCTAAAAGAGCTCCGTAATCTTTTTGATACGCTTAATAAGGTTCAAGAATCGTTAAAAGATACGTATCGGACAGATACAGGCCTTAAGTTATATATAGTCGAATCAAAGATTACATCTGATGAGGTTGTTAGTGACTTAGAAGAACAGTTAAAAGAATCAGGCCTTTTGATTGATGAAGACAGAGACGGAAAGTCTGACGTGCTTACTACTGAGGAGGCAAGAAAAATTAGTGTATTCAAGGAATTTGTTAAGGGAACGGATGGAAAGAAAGGATTTTATGAAAGAAATCCATATTGGTATGAGAAGGCTAAGATTTTTGCATTCACCAGAGCTTTGTATGAATCGAAGGCAAAAGGGGAATTTGAGAAAGAAGAGGACTTCTTGCCGTATATTAACAATTGGTATAAATATGTTCTTGAGGAAGGAAACAGGGATATTTTTTCACGTGTTGATTCACAAGATGCAGTAGTACAGGAGGATGCAAAACTGGCTGTGATTGAGAAGGTATACAATAAACTTGAGGGAAGAATTCCTTTCGACAGGGTTAGTGATATAGCCCAGGGCAAAATTAAACGAGGACTCAATGAAGATGAAAAGAAGGTAAAAAGTTTATATGACGTCTACCTCGCTCAATATTTAGCATCAGTTAATGACTGGTTTCGTGAAGCTGAGGCATTTACTATTAGTCTGCAGGCATTTCGCAATTTCAAAGACGGTGTTATTAAAGATAAAGAAAAATATTTTAATTTTGTAAAAGCTTTAAATGTTAGTAGTTATTTTAAATTTGTTGAAAATATTAAGGGAGATTTAAGAGAAAAAGACGCTCAACTGGCTGCTTTTATTAAAACTATGGAATTTTACCGGCGTCTCGGTATTGAATTAACCGAGGAAGAGGTTCTTAAAAATTCAGATTATAAAAGGTACGAAAATGCATGTAAAGTGTCTAACCGGCATCTTAAAGAAGCAAGGCGTTTTAATGCCGCATTAGAGCTTTCCTCACTTGATCCTTCAAGTGATGATTATGTTCCTATAGAAGACTTCCCATTACTTTTTGAATACATAAACAAGATTATGGAAGCATATCCTAAAGAAATGCCTGAGGGGAGAAAAGAGGAACTTCGTAATTCTTTGGCATTTCAATCTGAGGCTAACCTGGTTGCTTCACTAAAAAGATTGGCAGTGGAAGATAGTTTCGACAGAAAAATAAAATTTTTAGATGAATATGCAAAAGACCATATTAGTGATCTTTCTTGGATATTTGAAGCAAGGGCATGGAGTTATGCACGTGAATTTATGATGGATAAGGAATTGAAAGTTTATCCTGATATGGTTCCTCAATGGTTTGAGCAGGCGTTTGCCCTTATGGATAAAGTGGATGTTAACGTAAACGGGTGGGAAGAAAGATATATAGGATCCGGAAAAGACAGCATAGGATATGCGGTATACAAATTGAACTTAGGTGACATACGGTTTCTTGAAAGACTCCTGAAGAATAATCTGAAATCCTTAAGACTTGATGGCGAGAGAGTATTTAAGGAAGATTCATTCGAGATAAAAGAGAAGTTCAAAAATCGAGCTGAAATTAAAGAGTCAAGGTTGCTGGAATTTATAGATGAGTATCAAAAGTTTAACCGTATCGGAAAATATAGTGGTACTGCATTAGATAAGACAAAAACGGAAGATGAAAAGTATATAGAAGCTTCAGATAAGGCATGGAAACGGCAAAATGATGAAATTCAGGCTGTGTTGAAATTAAGGCGTTTCTGGATAAATGGTATTACTGATAAAGATACTATTCTCAGAAAACTTTTTGAGGAAGCTGCCATTCAACACTTTTTCACAGAAAATAACCGTGTGCTTGTTCCGTCTGAATTAGAGAGCTGGAGTGATCGTATTGATGAAGAGCCCCTGTATCGTGACCGAAGTTTAATTTCCATTAAAATGTATAACGAAGTACTGGGTCCAAAATTAGATCATAGCCAAAATAAAGATTTTGAAATGGAATATAAGAAAATCCCATTAGTCCTGGAATCTGAAGAAAATCTGGAAAAACTTCCGGATAAGTTTAAAGGTTTGTATTATTATACGTTTGATGATGAGGGTAAACCTCAATTGCGCCTGAATCTGGATAAGTATAATCGTCTCACCCTTGATGAGAGAAAAAATCTTCATAAAATTTTCGCGAGAGAAAAATTTAAACCTACACACTTTTATAATCCAGAACCTTCAGAAGAAGTTTTAGGAATTTTGGATGCACATCAATATACATTTAATTTAGATGTAATAGCTGAAGTTGCTAAAAATGTCGCATTTGCTGAAGTAGTTCAGAAGAATGCAGTTAAAAAATTATTTACAGAACTTAAACTTGATGAATACCGTATGAGAGTGGAAAAATATGAGGAATATCTTAAGTCTAAGGAAATATTAGATGATAAAAATAAAGGATTGCTTAAAAATTTGGATGATAAAAATGTTTTACGGGAAAGACACAAATATTTCGATGAACTAGATGATAGTATACATGAATTCTACAGGAGACATCATCTTGTTACTAGTGTAAAAGATCCTAAAAATGATAAAGCAATTACGCTTGGCGCTCTTTTATATCATGACATGAAAGAAAAATTAGAAAAACTTTTGGAGAATTTGCCTGAAGAGGAGAGAAAGAAGTTTGACTTAGAAAATTTAGATGAAAAATGGAATGCATATAGTAAAAAGCTATTTGAAAATAGTATAAAGCGTTTTGAAGATTACAAAGATAAAAAGGAACACGTTTGTGTTGACATTGAAGGTTTAAAGGAAGCGAAAAAAGCCTTTTGGGCTATTATGGATACTATGAATATTGAGCTGCAGAAATTGAAAAAGGAGAATTTGGCAGATGTTGAAAAAGACTTGGATGCAAGAGAGAAATTAATTTCTGAAATTGAAACGAAATTGCCCATGAGTGAAGCAACGCGCGATGTGATTAATAAAGAAAAGCTGTTTATTGTAATCGAGCGTTTGCGTGGGAAACTCCCATCAGAAATAGCGTCCTATTTAGGTGAACATTATTTGCTTTTTGATGCTAAACAGATCCTTAAGATTCCGAAGGGTGAGGAATATACCAGGGGTGATTTGTTAAATGAGTATATGAACAAGGTGTGGTGGCATGCGCAGCTCAGCACTTATCGTTCGGATGAATCTTTATTGCGCAGTTATCCGCATGAATTGAGGGGGAAAGATGATAATGGTAACCCGAAAATTGTACCTAAAGCCCTGGAAGAATTAGAATCATCAAACGAAACTATAAGCAAAAGAATTAAAGACGGCGAAGAAGCAGAAAAAGTCAAATCCGACCTCACTTCTGATATTGCTATGGAGTTTAATAGATTTGTAAGCGAAGGTAAAGTTGGTCAGTATATATCACTTATAGCTCGCGATTATGACCTTAGGAAACGTATTGATGAGGAAGTATTTAAAGAGAAGAAAAATATTATTGTTGAAGATAAGGTCAGAAAGGGAAAAGAGAAAGAACTTGATGATTATAGAAGAAGCGGTGAATACCAACGGGCATATATAGAAACCGCACGTGATTTAATTTCTAAGTTTATACGTTTAGATTATTGTGTAACTCAGCATGAATTTCGTGCACGCCAGGAATTGACGAAAAAGTTTGATGAGGCGAAAGAGCAGGAGATTAAAATTTTAAATCAGGAAGCAGAAGAGGAAATAATTAAATTAGATCAAGATTTACTCATAGCAAAGCAGGAACCAGAGAAGGAAAAAATAAGACAAAAGAAAGCATTATTGAACGCTTCATTGGAAGCGGAGAAAGAAAAGATAGAGCAAAAATATGAAGATGCACTTAAAAGAATACCACGCATGACGCCGGGTGAGATTACCGGATTTGTACGCAGGCTTGATGAGATGAAAAAAACCGAGGATCAAAGTGAAGTATACATAGAACGTTTTTTTACCAACGCTGTTGATTTACAGTTTAAATTTTATCAGGAACTGGGTAAGTTTTTGGATTTAGTAAGTCTTTCTTATCTTATTGTTGAGCGGTATTGGAAGATGCTTGAGCATCCGTGGGGTCTGAAAGACTGGACTATGAATGAGATTATTACGAAACTTTATCCAAGCAGTTATGATAAAAACGTAGGAGAGCGCGGGGAGAAGGAGAGGAAGTATTCACTGAAATTCCGTATCGAACTAGGGACTGAAGTCAGTGAGAAACAACTGGATTTCATATTAAATGCAGACAAAAAATCCCTGCATTTAGATACGATAGACGGGAGTAAGATAAAGCTTGATGAGAATAAAAAAGAGCAAATTACCATGCAGATTATAGAAGATGCCGGTGCCCTGAGCCGTACTTTATGGACTCTTATGAGCCCTGAGCTTTTAACAAGTGACCGTGAGCATAGTTTCCGGGAATTGCAGGATTTTACCAATTATACATTGAATAAAGATATTGTTGAAAAAGCGGTTAAGTGGCGGAATAACCAATCAGAAGAGCGTATTCAGTTTAACGCATTCTCACAATATTTACGGGAAAAATATCGCCATAAAGATGAAAGTGACAAGGCTGATAAACGCTCAGAAAAAAGAGTGAATAACATAAAAATTTTAGGAGATGAAACCGATAGTAAGAAAATTAAAATTTTTAATGACACCCGTAGTGATATTATAAAAGAAATTATTAAAGCGCATAAAGTATTTTCAAATCTTAATCTAATTTCGGAGCAGGCATTTAAGGGTATAAAAACGGATAAAATTACTGAAGATGATATAACCCAGGTATGGGATGCAATTTTAAATGCACCGAGACGAAATAAAAATCTTCTTAAATATTACGATATTATTAATCTTGTGGAGACGGTTATAAGGGATGGATATGATCCAGAAGATGCTGTTAAATTATTTTTTATAGACACGGCAAAGGCACGGCGTGAGTATAGGAAGGTGAGAGGAATTCCTGAAGATGAAGAACCAGTTGGATATGAAAAGAAGGCAGAACTTTATTTTGTTTCCTTGCGCGCTCAGGGGTTTCCAATAGGATATCTAATTCAGGTTGTTAAAGCGGCTGAGATTGTATATGAAGAATTTGTTAAGCTCGGTATTCTGACAGGTGTTACTGAGAAACAGAACCGCATTGAATATGAAAAGGAAAGAAAATTTGCCGAGATGAACGCATTTCAGTTTATAAACCACGGTGTATTTAAAATTACTTCTGAAGGGGAAAAATATGAGTTAGATGATTCTATATTTAATAAAATTATAATTGATGCTAGGTATTTTAAAGGTGAAATCTTTAGGGCGTTCGGGTTTGATATCAAAGCAAAAACTCCGGAACTTATTGCTTCCATATCAAAAAATACACTTAATATTATTGCAACGATACATAGGGCTAATCTTGCCAATCAGGCTGAACGTACGGCGCCTGTATATTTTGACGGTAAAGAAGTGCTGAAAAAACCTGATGCTTTAATTACTAATGGACAGGGTCTTTATGAGCTCAGAGATATTAATAAATATTTTAAAACTCTTCCTCAAGATATCAAAGGCATTATCAACGAAGATATAGTTGCTTATAATACTGCCAAAGAGAAGTTTGAGGGAGCATACAAGCAAAGGAAAGAAGCAGAAGATAAGGAAGATTATATAGAAGCAAAGAAACAATCAGATATTGCAACGAAGCAGTTAAAACTGGCAAAGGAATATCTGGATAGTATTTGGAATAAAATTACGGCTGAGGAGCGTCAAGAGCCGGTTTATAAAAAGTTTATCATTGAGCAAATTAACAAGCTTGAATTGTCAAAGACCAGCCCATGGCATGATGATAAGGCAAGAGACATATTCGTTGATAAAATTTATAATGCCATGAAAAGAAATAAAATTTCTCCGCTTTATATCCAGTATCTTGTTGACATCATTCCTGATAAAAAAGAGCATATTTTAAAACAGTATGAGTTTATTATTAAGGGCCAATCTGGTGATACCACGACTAAATTTGATGACCTGATTTTTCTTGCAATGATTGACGATAGTTTTGCAGAGAATAAAATCGGGCTCGCTGATATTTTCGGGATTGATATTGAAAAACAAATTGAGAAAGGTGAAAAGAAGTTACAGGATACGGCACAGGCACGTGAAGGTACCCGTAAAATGACTCTAAGGCTTCAGAAACGTATTTACAGCATATTAAGTAACATGGGAATTAAGCCTTCTCCGGATGAACTTGAGCATACGATAGGTGACTATCTATTTAGAGGATTCACGCAGATTTTTGATAATGAAAAGAGGGTGGCGAGGTTCAGTAAAGTATTTGAGGTATTGGAGGATTCCTTAAACTATCATTTATTCCTGAAACAAAATAAAAATTTTGTTGCAATTCATACGAAATTGACATCGGATAAAGCAAAAGAACTCCTCACTGCTGTTAAGAATAACCCGCGTCTTTTAGTTGTTTTGGTCAGTGAGACAGAGGAGTCCATTTTAGCTGGTTCTAAATTTTTTAGCAGTGAGCTTGTAGGAATTTTGCGTGATTATGATAAAAAGACGCGTGAGGAAGTTTTTAATGCATTGCGTGATCTTTTAGAAGAAAAAGGAGAAGCAAAACGTACTGAGGAGGAGGCAGTAGGAGTGGCTCAGGGTGAAATAGATGAAGCCCAGATTAAGAAGTCATTTAGTCGCTCTCTTGAGGTAGGTTTTGGTGTAGATAAAGATACATATTTACCGGTTGATAACTTTTTTGTTGATGATAAAGGCGGCATAAGCTACCGTGACGGTAAGAAACTCGTTCAACCTGCGGTATTGGGTATGTATTTACAGTTTATGGCTCTTTTGATTTCTTCAGAAGACCCTGATGATTTAATAGATAAAGAGGAATTTTTAAGTGGCGGAAGAAAGGATATAAAAGAGGAAGCACTGTTCCGTATCGAAAAGGTACTTGATTTCTTAGAGAAGAATGCAGATAAAGATACGGGCCTTTTTTACTGGTATGATATTAGCGGGCCTTTTATTAAGAAAGAATCTGATACGCTTTCGTTTGTAGACAACGGTATACTTTCTATCGGCCTGGATATTGTCTCAGGCATCGGGGAGGGTAAGCTTGGAGATAATTATAAAGAAATCAATGACCGGGCAGAGAAACTTTTTAAAGAGCAAGCTTATAAAAAGACATTTGTGTTTCAGGATCCAAGGGATAAGAAAAATTACCTACACGGTGAAAATAGTAAAACTTCATATAAAGTTAACCGTGTTTATTCAGAAAACGGGGCTATTGTTCCTTATCTGATTACCCGTGAAAAATTAGATGAAGGTATATGGGAAACGTTAACTGTGCCCGTAAGAACAGCAAAGATTACTGGGAAAGAAGTACCATGGTCTTGGAACGGTACGCCATTCCAGGCATTTTTTAAGAATATTTATTTTTCAAAAGATGTGTTTGGTGAGAATATTAAACAGTTAGACTCGCAATTTGCTGAAGCAGTAGTTGCTTTGACAAGTGAAAGCAAATTGCCTGTTCCTGCTTCTGCAGGCGCTCAGGTGGGTTATGTTTACCGTTCAGAAAACGGTTATATGCAGCTTGCAGAATTAAAGCAAGACTCAGAAGCAACAGCAGGAACACCGGCTTCCGTGCCGCTTCTTTCACTGATTGATAAAGAATCTGCAGAGAAATATTATCCTATGTTAAATATTATCATTGAAAACCAGAAGCAAAAGGGGGCAGAACATAATCATGGTCCGCCTGATGCAATTGTAAATATAGACGGCCGTCAAACTATCTATAATGGTCATTATTTAATTAATGACTTAACCGCATTAAATGCATTTCATGCCCAAGAACTTCAGAAATTAGTTAATGAAAGACTAATTGATAAAAACAAAGTCAAAAATCTTTATGATGAAAAACAGCCTAAAATTACTCCGGCCGAGAAAATTCCTGAAAAGGTTCAAGAAGAAAAACCGTTGGTATCGGCTGAAGAGAAGTATTTAAATGAAGAAAAAGAATTTCTTGATACCTACCAGAAAGAAATTGAAAAAGCCTCACCTGATGAAAAGGAGCCAGAAGTATCCAAGAAGCCATTATTTTTTGCAGACAAACAGCCTGATGTAATGATGGCATCTTTATTCAACAAAGTTGGCATCAATATTTCTATAGGGTTAGCTTCTGTCACTGGTCTTTTTATTGCACTTGCTGGGTTATTTTCACGTTTCGGAAATTTCTTCCGTGGAGGGAAAAAACAATCTGCTCCGACTAAACCCAAACGGGATACGTGGTGGACAACCGTATCCTTACTTATAAAAGCATATAGCGGTGCAACACTAAAACTTGTTGCTACTTTGGCTCTTTTATATGTGTTTAGTGTGGCGGTATGCGGAACGTTTATTTTACCAAGTCTTCCGGCGGGGAATATCTGGTCGGCTCTGGATATAAGTCTCCCTCTTTTCCGTAAATTAGCGTTAATTATAGATGTATTTTCAAATTATGGTTCAATCTTTATTGCAAGCGGTGTGGTAATTGCTTTAGCACGTTTAATTTTCTCATGGGTATGGGAAAAGATAATAGACCAGAAAGTATTTAAGATTGAGCGTTATCCAAAGTCATTGGGTAAGCGTTTGTTCGACTTTTTAGTTGAAGGGTTCGTATATGCTGGCCTGGCCGCATTTGCTAATTTCTTTTTCACTAATTTTTATTTGGGTGCATTATCAACATTCTGGGGCTATGTTTCATTAATGGTTATTCCTGTGGGTATAGTAGTTGGCGTGGGTATAGTAGCTTACTTTTGGTTTTCATTTTTAAGTAGAGATGTCAAAAAGTTAAGGAGGGATATTGAAGCCTTAGAAAGAATTTTAAATTTAAGTGACGCAGACCTTAAGGCTGCACTTAATACCAAGGATCCCAAGTTTGAGGCATTAAGAAAAGATTATAGTGAAAGTATTGGTAATTTAAGAAGCAGGGAAGACGTTACATCAGCTCTTTTAAAAAAATTAACGGAGTATAGAAAGAGTACAAAAACTTCGTCATGGCTTAAAACTATTTCCATAATAGGTGCGTTAGTATTAGCCGGAATTGCTGTATACTACTTTTTTGACTTTGGGCCCATACAGTATGTTGGATTTATTTTCGGGAATTTTCTCATATTCGTATTGGGATATTCCTTAGTTACTTCTTTTGCCGCGCCCATGGCCCGTTTCCTCTTATATACAGTGTGGGGCCTCTTTGGCGTACGGTATGAACAAGGTTCCTTTTCAGCAGAGGGAGTGGTGCCCATATGGACGTCAAAATTATTTGGTTGGTTTGGAGGGGATACAAGTTCTTTTGGTCTCAAGCACTTTAAAGAAAGCCCTGCTTATATTAATTTTAAAACTGAGATGTGGATGATGTTGTTTCAGAGCATCCTTTTTGTTACAACTTTAGTCTATCTTTCAGTCACTCATGCGTTTGCAAATACTTCATTTACCCTGCTTGTAATTTCAACATTCATGTTCCGTTATGCGAACTTCTCCGGTGCTGAGATCGGAACTTCTATACTTATGAATATATTCCGTCAAAAAGGACGTCTTAGTGTTTTTGCCGCTTTGATTACATTAGTTTTGCACAGTTATTTCGATTTCGGATGGCTCTCATGGCTTTCTCCTCTAATGTCTTTGGCTTGTATTCCGGGCATAATACTTATAAGTCTTATTATTGATAATATAAAGAAACAGAGTCAGTCTAATCTGCCTGTTGATGAGGTTATTAATAGGACACAGAGGTTGGATGCTTTTAATAAAGATGTGCATTTTATACAAAATAAAGCGGATGATCCTTATGGTGCGGTACATGCAATTAAGACATTATTGAGCAGTTTTTCGAATAATTTTAAGCGTGCTTTAGGCCAGAAGCATATTGACCCAAGGGATCAATATATGCCGTTTTACTCAAGTGATACCAATGATTTGAAGACTAAGCAGTTAGAGGTCAAAATGTTTCATGAACAATATAGCCAGGGCTTTCCCGTTGCTATGGTTGGGCGTAATAAATCGGCATTTGTGCCTAATTTTGGAAAAAAGTGGGGAGGATATCATTATCTTCTTAACCGTGTTATGTACGGCGCAGCTCATCCTATTAATTATGTTGAGAAGGATGTTGATGAGAGGCGGCAGAAGTATTTATATAAAGATGAGACTGGTAAGATAAGCGGTCCATTTGAGCATGTTCCGTATCATGCGCCGGTTAAACGAAACATTAATGGCAACCCAGTCCTTCGCAATGTAGGCGGGTATGAGCGTGAAATAATGCTGGAAGATACAGACATTGATTACTATATTCAGTTATGGCATACGGTTGAGGGGGAGGAAAATATACCTACTGGGCAGTATTACAAGGAGAAATTTGATTTTGGTTATCTTATAGGAACTGCGGATGATACTCATATTACAGTTAATGATAAAGAAGATCTTGTTGTTAGAGAGAAGTCTTATGAGGCAGATGAGTATGTTCGCGATCGCATGGGAAATTATATTCTTATTAAAGATAATAGGATTATCGCACATGCAGATAAAAGTGATGATTGGGCCATAGACAATAACGGCAATTTAACGGTTAAGCAGAAAGAATATGACAGTAAAGATTACATGATAATGGACGGCAAATATTATAAAGTCATTTTTAGGGATGCAAAGTTTAAGACCGAGAAGTATTTTGTTGATATGTATAACCCTGATAGAAAAATCCGTGTATATGGAAATTGGTTTTTTACACAGGAGGAGGTTGAAGGAAAGTTTGAGTGGTTATTGCTTTGTCCTTCAGATGAAGTCACCATAACCGATGACGGTTATATTCTTCATGCAGAGACCGGAGAACTTGGGCCAACAGTAAACGGTTTTAAATTTCCTATACATGTTGTTCCTGATATTAAGCAGACAGTTATTTTTAAAGACAATAATGACTACTCCCATTCTTTAATTCTTGACCGAAAAGGATTTTTTATTGATAAAGATGGAAAACGTATCAATGATTTTTCGATTTATGACCTTGAGTACAGGATAAAAGCCATTCTTGTTGATGAAAATTGGCAGGCTATGCAAGGGGATGAATACACATACTATAAAAGAAAAGAGAAAAAGGAACAAAATGAATATGTTGTTCCTCCATATAATAAGCAAGAAAAACTTATTAAGGAAAGTTTTAAAGCGGGGGGTGAAAAAATCGTATGGTATCCTTTGGGAGAAGACGGACGCCAGGTTGCCACAGACCCGTTTCATAAACTAAAACTAAAAGAAGTCAATATGTTTGTTGATGAAAGGGTTGCTAAAGGGGGAGAATTTTATCTAAGGGATAACTACTTTTATGTTGATGAAAAAACTAAGAAACGTATTAGAAGAAAAGATTTTATTAGCGGAGCCGATTATTTATTAACAAAGGATAATTGTTACGTTGGCAAAGACGGAGCGCTTTATCACTCACCTATGGTCAGGCGCCTTGCAGAACCTGGTACATGGGATACTGACCCTTACAATGATGATGTTGTGGTAAAGGGCAGCGGTTTTATGAAACAAGGAAGTATTATAGTCAGGGCCGGATTGTATATTGAATCACAAGAAGAAGGCGGCGAAGCGATTTATCTTAAAGGATTTACTAAGGAAGAGGCTGCACTCATTGCCCGAAGCGGACAGTTAGGAGATATTGACAGAATGGATTTTGGCCTTACAGGCAATGAGAGGAGCTGGTTTATTGAATCCAGCGGGGATGAGGATCCGATAGAGAAATTATATAATGCAGGTTATCCCATAGATAAAGTGCGCGGAGGATGGTATCTAAATGAAGGAAAAGGATTTAAGCTTACGGAAGAAAAAGGGAAATATAAGGTCAATTTTAAAAATGATGGATTTTCTATAGGTGAATATGAGGGTAAATATTGTGTTTTGCCTGATTTGACTGATTCAACTATTGATAATTCAGTCCATGAACTCGACGTAGATATGGTTGGCATAGATTATAAAAACCGTGACCGCCTGGAGCAGCAGAAAATGTTGGCTCCCCTGGGGCAATTTTACTTCAAAAATATGGAAAATCAGGCACAAGACTGGGATCAACTCTATTTAAATCCACAAGATATTAAACGAACTCGCGAAGCTGGTTATTATGATAAAAATACAGGCAAGTATGTTATTAGGAACGCTCAAGGGGAGGAAGTAAAATGTGATTATAAAGATATAAAACCTGATTTAAATAAATATATTATTTCTGATTCAGGAGTTTTATATGAAAAGACTGATGATAATTTAATTTCTAAGGATGTTATTTTATTACTTAGAGCAGAAGGAATTCAGGTAATTGTCAATCATGAAGGGGACTTAGTCATGCGCCGTATACTTGCACCAAGGAAAAAGGATTTTGTAATTGACGGGGACGGTATTGCAACAATTAAGCAGAAAGGGGTTTTTAAAGGCAAGAGGTTTGCTGTAGGAACTTTTTATATAAAGAAGGATGATTTATTAAAGCGCCTCCAGACAAATACTTTAAGTCCTGAAGATAAAGTTAACATTACTAAGGGATTGAAGGATCTGTTTGATAAGGAGCAGTATATAAGCACCTTATATAATAAAGAAAAAGACGATACGAGTTATCCTGTTGATGAGAGCGATGTTAATAAATTAAATAAGTATGGTGCTTTTTTTACCAGAGAGCAGATTGATGTTCGTGGAATGAGAAAGGCCATGCATTATTTTGTTGAACCTCGTGTACGTACAAAAGTATTTGAGCTTGAAGATGCTGAAAACGAATGGATGCCCGGAGCTGTTAAGGAACATATGAGTATAATGAAAAAAAATAAAGCCCGTTATTGGCTCGGGCGTAAGCATTATTCGATTCTTGGCATGCTGCAGCGCGGACTAGAAATTTGGAATGCAGGAATTAATGAATATGGAGCTCTTGCCGCACATGCCGCGGATATGTTGGGTTATATTAGATCTACATATGAATATGCAATGCATCAATCATCTGCTTACGGAAAGATGACCATAAATAAAGGTGCAATGTTTAATAACGTTATAATGCCTCATGTGTTGCCAGCTTGGTGCCGCTGTCATGATATGTGGGAGGCACGTAAACTTAAGACTTCCCTAGTTAGCTCATATATGCGGCATAAAGAAAAACTTATTACCGATGGGGTACAGGAGATAGGACTTTCAAAAGATATGCAAAATCGTGGATGGATGCCGGGTGATTTTCAATTCTTTTACTGGGAAATCCCGCTGGTAAGGGCATTGGTTGATTTCTATAACAAGGAATACCGCTCTTCACGCCGTGCTCTTGAACGTGAGATGAAGAATAAACCTTCAACAGCAGCCGAGTCCCGTGAGATGACAATAAAACTTTATGGCGCTTTTGGTACGCCTATGTTTATGGCGTGGTTAGGATTGGGTATCCCGTCAGTTATTTTTGTAGGCATTAAGACGGCTGCTCACATGATTGCATCTAACGTCTTATTTGGATTTTTCATGGGTGTCATGATTCCTCTAAATAAAGGCTTGGGTTCTATCATTCAAAGGATAATGGAGCCCGGGTATGCGGTTGAGAAAAAAATTAAATTATCTGACAAAGGCAAAGAAAGGATATTTCGTATCTCTTACAGGACACGCAACATTGCATGGGCAGGTATTGCCTTTGGAGTGCTTCTTTTAACATATTTTTATGTTTTACCTTTTATTAGTATGTTTTTACCGTGGCTTTATAAAGTTATGAGTTTCGCGGTAACTTCACAGCAGGGTATAGTACTTAGTGGCTTGCCCGGCATAACTCATATTTTACCGTTTATTTCATGGGAACAGGGAATAAATATTGTGGGAATCTTTCAGACATTACCATGGAATTTGGTCGTCACAATTGGGAATGCCCCTTTTATTTACTTTGCAGGGAAGATGTTAATACGTCAATATAAACGTTTTCATCAGGCAAAACATTTAAAATTAGATGATGTCGCTTTATATGAAGATGATAGGTATCACGGCGGTTTAGTAGAGCCTCTTAAATTTCAACCAAAGAAAGTATTATTTTGGAAGAAGCTGTTATTAGGCGCAGCTTCCCTTGGGGTGGCTTTCTTTTTAGCAGCATTCTTCCAGTTCTCAATCATCGCATTCTTGGTTGATTTCATGAACAGCCTGGTAGAACTTCATTTGTCCTTTAAATTTTTGCGGCATGTATTGGTTGGTTATTTATTTTATGTAGTGCCCTTATCACTGACAGCAAAACTAATTTTTAAAAAAGGAGGATTGACTCTTGCGCAATTAAAATGGAAGCCTTTAGTACATGCGGGTGAGCTTTTACAAGAACTTTATATGTTGTTTAATAGAATGTTTTGGGAAACCGGAATATCTACAATTACCTTATTGATTAATATTGTACAGTGGCCGCAATATGTTTGGAAAGTAATTAAAGAGTTGTACTTAAATCGTAAAGCGCCGACGTGGGTTACGGCATCAACTATTGAGCGTATATTTGCCAAGGGGTACAAACTCATAGATTCATATTTAGGACCAAAAAGAATGAGGCATCGATTGAAAAAGAACCTATGGGATTCCAAATGGAGCAAAGCATTATTTCTTTACTGGCTTGCTTTATCAGTATTTGCGGTTAAAAGAGTACGGGAACTTTCCATGTCATCATTTCTTGGTTATGAAATATTTACAATAGTATGGTTTTTATTTAGTTCATTTTTATTATATAAACTTCTTTCTTCAGGAAGGACTGCTGTGGATAAGGATATTTCTCTTAAGGAGCCGTTAGTCGTAGCACTTTTGCTCACAAATACAATTCTGGTTTTAGGATTTGATTTGGCATTGTTAGTTGTCGGTGCTCCGATTGTGCTTTTTGCGTTTATACTTTATTCATATTATTTGTGGAGAACGGCTTATTTTAAAAGGAATCCGCACGCAAGATCCGAGGGGCATTTTAAGTATTATGACATGTTAAAGAGAAGGATTGATGAAGAGCGTCGTAAGAATAACGGCAAACCTTTTTCTATCCCGAAAAGAGAAGAGTTTCTAAGAACTGTTAATGAGCAGGCCAGAACTTTGGATACAAATGAGTATGCTTTAAGTGAGCGTGAATTATTGCGTCTTTACCTTTATTATTTAACCGATATACCTATTGATACACCCGCATTTGCGCGGCTAAATTTAGCTAAGGTTCTTGATTTATGGAGAAAACGCATGCTTTATCCAGATTCTTTAGATAAGCAGGATAAGGATGCAAAAAGCATGAAGAAAGCCCGGAGTTGGTTTAATGCTATTTTGCCCAAGTATAAAAGACAACTTCAAGAAGGGGGCATAGAGTTGAAATTAGCGTATCTGCCTCAGGATGCAAGAGAGGAGATATTAAATGAGTTTAAGAAAAAAATGGAAGCCCTTCTTGGAGAAGATGATAAGAGCATTCAGAATAGTTTACAGGATTGGTATGATAATGAATATACATATTATTATCCTAAGAATTATCCTGGTCGTATAAATAAGCCTATTGATGCGTTATGGCAGCTTGAAGCGGCAAAGGGTTCACTGGCATATGAAATTGAAGGGGAGATAGATCTTATCTGGGATGACCTTACACGTCCTGAGAGAAGCGGGGAACGTGATTGGCATACTCTTTCTGATATTTCGCGCGCAAGTATTGTAAACAACATATATGAAAGATT
Organism: uncultured bacterium; assembly: GCA_964558015.1. Lineage (GTDB taxonomy): Bacteria > Omnitrophota > Omnitrophia > JAHJGZ01 > JAHJGZ01 > CAZLCT01. The sequence continues at coordinate 19,141 of CAZLCT010000037.1, forward strand.
ACAAAAAGAACGAAAAAAGAAAAATTTGCCTTTAAGTACTGAAGAGCGAATTCTTGAAAGATATTTGAATAATGGCTTCACAACAGGAAAAGGAGATAAATATATTCAAGCGGTTAGTATTATAGTGCACCGTATGGGGCCTCGTCGTGAACATGTGGTTTCATGGGAAGAGCTTTCATTTCAGGAAAAACTTGATTTTATCATCAATGCTTTTGTTCATGTTGATATTCTGGATGAAAAAATTCTTGCGGCTGATGAAATAACCAGAAATGAAATATTATTTTATAACGAATATTTTATTCATATTAAACAGTATATATGGCCGCAATTAACTGAGGCAGGGAAAGGATTGAGGAAAATATTTAGATATTCAGAAGATGAATTTGGTGAAAGCCCTGAAGATCAGAAAGAGAACATTGAAAAATTATGTAATTCATTACAATATGCTTTTGATGAGATGGATAAAATCAAGCCGGGATTTATTAAAAGAATGGAGATAAAAGATATTAATGGCTTAAGATATTTGTTACGAAGGACAGATTTATATGAACATATTGTTAAAGTGCTTGATGGGATAGGGAATAAAGAATTATTAGATAAAGAAATTAAAGATTTTCATGCAGAAGTCTCCACCTTTTTGAATAATAGTTTTGTAAATTTACCTTTTGATATACAAATCAAGATACTGCATTTAAATAGGATGCTGATTGAGAAAGTATTAAGTAATCTCTATCATGTTGAATTCCCTAAAAGAAAATCAATCAAGATATCTCAAGTAGTTGATGTTGTTAAGGATACTCGATTGACGGCACATGAAAAAATAAAGCTTTTGTCATTTTCGCTCCATAATTTTTCTAACCTTCCTTATGATTATGGAATTAAGGAAGATGAAATTCATGCATTTAAGAGCTTTATAGATAAATTAGATAGCATGCTAAATCAACGAAAGGGGTTATATACTGAGGTTTTCGGTTTACGCCCGTGGGAGGAATTAACCCTTACTGAACGAAGGAGAAAACTTGAGAAACTTATTTCAAAGCATAAAGGTTTACCTGAAGATATATTCATACTTATGGAAAAAATATTATGGCCTGAGATGGCTAAAATTCGCTTAGAAGGTAAAGGAGATCTATTGTCTAAAGAAGAGAAAAAGATTAACAAACATAAGGATACAAAAGGAAAGTTCGATTCAGAAGTAATATTACGACGTATTTATACTATACAGGAAATTTTAAAAGATATTAAGGACAGCGAGAAAACGAAAGAAAATATCAAGCAATTTAAAAAATTTGCAGAGTTTTTTGGCAAGACTTTAACCGGATTAGATTTGATTATTGAAGAGGAACATATAGAAGAAAAGAGTTGGGATGTCTTTCTTAATGATATAAGTGATAATACTATTGTTGGATTAAAGCAGAATTTATGGGCTAATGTACCTGGCAAAAAGAATGATAAAGATGACGATTTGAAAGGTGACCTCATAAAAATATATGATAGAAAAGGGCGGCTTAAAATAAAAAGAATTTTGGGGACTGATCTTGATGATTTAGAAGATGACCTAGGTAATGAGATTAAGCTGAAAGAAGCTATAATTAATCGGATTAACTGGTTTATTGATAATAATGACACAAAAAATTTAGAAGGGTATGACTTATTTAAGAAAAAAGTTGAAAATTATTTTACTGTATTAAATTTATATTCTGATTATATTAAACATTCCTTAGATAATGTTTCGATAGAGGATACGCTTAAACCAATAAAAGAAATTATCTTTACATTGCTTATAAAAGCTGAACTAAAAGTTATTGAGCCTTTATTAAATGAAATTGATTGGCTTACAAAACCACAATTACGTAGAAGAGAACATTTCAAAGCTGGTGAGCATTATACAGAAATTGATTGGGTTAAAATAGAATCTAAACGAGAAAAGATTAAAAAGAATCTTAAGAAAAAAGCAAAACAAGAAGAGGTTAATAAAGCCCGTGAAGTTTTATATAGAATCCTTTTTCCTTCTGAATTTTATGTAGAAATAAAGGATAAAGTAGAAACTGACAAAGAAGAGGTTGTGCCGGAGGTTAAAGAGGAAAAAGTTGCTGAAGAACCTTTGAAGAAGGAAGATTTGCTCGATGAATGGGCCCATTTAGTTATTGATTTAGTAAATGAAAATTATGATGAATTACAAGACACTAAGGATCCTCTTGGAACACTTCTAAATAATATCGCAAAGTATACACCAAAGGGTGAAAAAGGGGTTAAATATAGAGCCATGATTCGTGAGTTTGAGGAGTTAAGCCGAGTAGAAAAACTTAAATGGCTTAAGAAAGTATTTCAGAAGACAAGAGAGAAAACCGAGAGAGGCACCATCCATATGAATACCAACG
>CAZLCT010000038.1:0-21356 GCA_964558015.1 uncultured bacterium
AAGAACAATTAATACTTACTAAAATTTAACTTGCTTAACGGGGTGCACTACATTGGAACTTTAAAATCATAAATTAATGATTTGGCAGCCCACTTGCATTGCGGTAAAAATATTACTATATTCTTAAAATAGTACTTATATATACTGCTAGTGATGCCTTGTATTAAAGAAAATTTTTTCCAATCATTACACATCCTTAACATGCTGGTAGAAGTTGCATCTATCATACAAGCCTTGGGAATATTTCGATACTTACCTCCTAAAGCTAATAAAGGTTGAAAGGATAAGACAAAAAAACCATCTGTTTTTCTTTCCATGGGCATATACTCTTTTAATTTTCTTTTAATTATTTGTCTTGTTAATAGTGCAATACTTTTAGTAATAAACATATTTTTGTATAACTTTCTCGCGTTGGCTATATCCTCTTTTGTAATAAATATAAAAGTTTTATCAAAATTGTATTTTTTCTCAAGAAAATCAAGAATATATTGAGCAAATCTTTTATTGCCTGTAAGCTTATTTAAAATAAAAACAATATGCTTCTTTGCCATGTGTTTTAAGCCTAAATTTTATAAAATTTTATAACACGAATCTTACAAATTTACTATAAAAGAGGTTGAATAGTGATAAAAATTGACATTAATTCAAAACACGAATTACAACGAATTGAAACACTAATTATCACAAAATTCGTGAACTTTAGTGTTTCTATTCGTGGTATTTAGTGTAATATGAATTATTCCATTACATTAATAACTTTCTGTAAATCAACAACATCTACTTCTCCACTTCGATTCACATCTGCCTCTTGAGTTTCAGAAGTACGCTCTAAGGTCTGATCACGTACTATATTAACATCGTTAATATCTACAACACCGTCTCCGTTAACATCCTCAACTAACAATTCCTGAATAATAACATCATCAAAACTTGCCATGTCATTAAAACTACCAAATCCAATCTTACCTTGCGGTAAAATTATATTGTTTACAGTCATAATCGTATTACTATCAAATAAAATCTCTAATATATTGCCAACATAAATAACATTGATGTTGTGAAAATTATTATCTTGTATAACTACTTCATTACAAACAGATAATTGGTAGCGGATGCCATTTTCTATTTTATAAATACCTGTGGAACCTGCTTTATTTTCAAATACCGCATAATAATAATTTTGATCATTAACAAAACCAAAAACAACAGCATAATCTGACCATTCATTATGAACGAGATCCTCATCAGATCTGGCCCTCAATTGGAGCTCAAAATTATCATAGTCACTATTATTATAAATAGAATATTCACCTAGCATAGTATTGTAGTTTAAAGCATTATAATCGGTTGTATTAATCATATAAACAATATTTGTTCCTTCTTGGAAAGTCATCCACCTCGAGGCAGTATGGGAAATATAATTATTTGCATCACCAGCCAGTCCAGGGGCGAATACAGAATCTGCAGGCTCAGAGCCAACCCCACCTGCACCGATTTCAATTTCATACGAAGAACTGACATCTCCATTTTCATCAATAACGTAAAGATATGCGGTTTCTCCTTCAGTAAAACTTCCGTTATTTACTGTAAAAGAAATACTTGAATTTGACCATGCCGTAGGAATTTGTATCTCAGAATGGTCACAATAATGAAAATTAGGATTATTTCCGATTTGCACCCGTGCTCTTGTATTATCAACATACACATCATCACAAAACAAATCTAAATCAAATTCATTGTCTTCCATTCCTCCACCACTAGCCATCATAAGAGGTAACAATACTTCACGTAACTGGAAAGAATATCCGCTTGCTCTTGTCATGGCAGAGTTATCTTCCCATTTTACGACACCATTAAGAGTCATCCAAATAACACCGTCTGATTGTCCCGGTGTAGAAACTTTTTTGTACATTTCTATTTTTAACCATGTATCTTCAGGAATATAAAATCCTCCGCTTGTAACTGCACCAGTGCCAGGATTATGATGACCATACCCAGACAAGCCACTTTGTCGCCAGTTTTGTATCCCCGTATCACCTGCACCATTGTAGTGATTTGTAATATCCGTACTTAATATCCTGCCTAATTTCCCTACACCATCCTCATCCGCTGAACCTGTATCATTCCACCTAAACCAATAAGTAAAATAAACTTCATCTGATGGAGTAAATCGTTGCCAAGCTGAAGAAAACTCCCTCCAATAGTTATGTTCCGTCGGTTGACTATAAATACAAAATGAACCACTATGAGCCATAGTATTGTTATATTTGGGATAATCAGTCGGCATATAATGAGTCCAGTTACTATGGGCATCTAATCTATCTCCATTGTCGGCACCATCCGAATCAAAATTATCCCAAATTAAAGGCGCTGCTTGTGATTTTGTACCAAAACCACTACCAGTTATAGTTACCGCAGAACCTTGGTCAAATTGACCTGATGTCGAATTTATAACAGGGGCAGCTAATAAAAATGTCGGCATAATGACAAAAAATATTATTGATAAGATATTTACAATAAATAACTTATGCATTTTATTTTCCTCACTTTCGAATAAATATATAATCTAAAGTTTAATATACAATTACATTAGTCATGTACTACTATATTCAATATCTTTTTAAAATCATTTTCCCAATTATATACTTCTTTTATAGCTTTAATGCCATTTTCTCTCATTCTCTCTATATCACTGTCAAGAAGCTTATTAAGGGATAATGCAAATCCATTGTAATCTTTATCATCAAATATCATGCCACATTTGACTTTTTCAACTATTCTTTTTACCGGTTTAACATTCGTGGCAATTACCGGCAATCCTGATGACATATAATCAAATAGTTTATTAGGTATAGTAGTATTCCAATGAGGGCAATCTCGATGCGTTAATATACCAATATCACTTTGTATCAAATATTTCTGTAAATCCTCTCCTTTGCACCACCCAGGAAAATGTACACAGTTTTCTAAGCCCAATTCCTTTGTAAGTTCTTTTATTTTATTTAAATGAGGCCCATCTCCAACAATATTAAATTGAATCTTCTTATCGGTATTATATTTACTATAGTAAATATTTAGGCCTCTAATTGCATTATCTATACCCCTTAGGCGTGTTATTCTACCTACATATAACAATTTTATGACATCTCCCTTTTCATATTTCTTTTGGAATATTGTAATCTTATTCAATTCCGGAGTATTTGGTACGATAGATATTTTATTTTCTTTAACTCCCTTTTGATAAAGACGCTCGCGTGATTCTTCAATCATTACAAAAATGTGGTCAACCAAATAAACGCACACATATTCAATAAAACTGGCAATAAAATAATTTTTGAGAAAAAAATTAGAAATTTTCCCTTCTCCATATTTCAGCATTGTTCGATACATTTCAGGATAACACTCAGCCATATCATAAAACACCTTTATACCAAACACCTTACCAATCAATATGCTAGTTAGAACAAGCGGTAAATCACGTACTATTATTGCTTCACATCTATCCTTTTTAACACATGCATAGATACAATAAATCCAAAGTGGATTGAAAAAAAATGGCATATTTATTAAGAAATTCAATGCGCCAAAAATTTTAGGTAAAAATGGTAACCTCCTCATGTATAATTGGCCGCATACTTCTCTTCTCAACCTTCTCTCATTATTCCGGCAAACTAAAAAAACACTATGCCTTTCCTTTATGAAAGATTTTGCAATCTTCTCAACCCTGACATCCCAAGGATAATCTTCTTTATAAATAAAACAAATTTTCATAATGGAATAATTTAATCTAAATAATAATTTTGTAATAATCTTCTATTTTGTTTACAAATCCATCGGCATTAAATTTTTCTCTAATCAGTCTTTTTGAATTAATGCCAAATTTTGTTCGCAAATTTTTATCTCTTATAAGTTGTAATAGCTTCTCAACTAATTGTTTATCATTATTAATTTGAAACAAAAAACCATTGTAATGCGGTTTAATAATATCCGAAGCTCCTGATACATCACTTGATATAAGTGGTAATTCTGCATTTGCTGCTTCAAGTAAACAAATTGGAAAACCTTCAAATAACGACGTTAGAACAAAAATATCTGCAAGCGCTAGTCTTGCATAAACATCATTAACCCATCCTGTAAATTCTACAAAATTCTCTAAACGCTTTTTTTGGGTATATTCTTCAAGATATTCAAATTGTTCTCCATTGCCAACTAAAATTAATTTAATATTTATAACATTTTTTATTATTTCAGGTAATACCCGAATTAACTGCTTATAATTTTTTTGTACGTCAAATCTCCCGATAGAAATAATAATAATATCTCCGTTTCTTCCAACTCTTTTTATATCATCTATAATCTCTATACCATTATTAATCACAATAATATCTTTAAGACGATATATGTTCTTAACCCTTTGTAAAATTTTATTCGAAACACAAACAACATGAGTTTTAAAACATGCATATGAGGTGACTTCAAGTATTCTCTTTATAATAGAACGAATTCTTTTTAATATATTGCCACTATTATAAAAATAATCATAATCATTATGAATGGTTGTAACAATCCTCATTGACGATCTTGAAAATAAACAATATAGACGAATAATAATACCGCAAAGAAATTGATGTGTATGCACTATATCAGGTTTATAATCATTAATTAACTGCATAAGATCCCTAATAAGAACAATAACCCTATGACCATGAAAATTTAAATGGGAAATTTTAATTCCAATAGAATTAAAATTTTCAATAGTCTCTTGGTCGATTTTACAAAAACAAACAACCCGATATTTTATTGACTTATCTGTATTATATTTCCCCTGGGTATAAATAGTTTTTATAATTCCACCATGTCCATAATGAATAATATGTAAAACTTTCATTTTCTCAGTGATTTCTCTTTTATTTTATACTTTAAATATTTAATCCACTTGACTCTATAAAAATTTTTAATTAAAAATAATAATTTCAGCAATTGATTTCTCCAAGATAATCGATTAACTTTCATATAATAATCGAATCTCTTGTTTTCCCCATCCAACCGATCTTCGTTAAAAATACTTTTTGATAACTCATCAGCACACATAACTGCTTTACGGCAATCTTCCGAACTATCAACGAGACACGGCTGATATGTTTTCTCATTAATTATTACCGGAATAAGCTTATATTTAACTCCATACTCTCTTGATAATCGAATATCCGCAATAAACGTACGGTTTTGATCCTTATTCCAAACAATATCAAATACAAAATTACCCAAACTATAACATATTAGGCCATTTTTATATCGTTCAATTCCTTGAAAAACATGTGAATGTGCACCAAGAATAACATCGCATCCATTATCAATGAGATCATGGGCAAAGGTCACAATATCATGCGACGGCTTATCAATTAATTCCAATCCCCAATGCAAAGCAATGACAATAAAATCAACTTTATTTTTTAATAATTTTATATCATTTATAATCTTTTCTCTTTCACCATATGCATAATACACATCTTTCATGCTAAGTGAATCTTTAATCAATGAATAGGCCAACATAGCTACACTTAGATTTTTCCTTTTTATAATAACCGGCTTACAATGGAAACAACCATCATGTGCACGGATACCTAATGGAGCAATGTTCCCACTATTTAAGAGTCCAACCGTTCTTTTAAACCCTTCCTCACCATACTGTAATATATGATTATTCGCTATAACTAACACATTAAAATTAGCGGACTTAAGTACCTTTATAAAGCTTTCATCTCCTCTGAAAATATTATCTTTTAAGGCACTAGATTTTGAAGGAATATCAAATAAAACTCCTTCAAGATTACCAAACACAATGTCACTTTTTTCGAAAATCTTTTTAACATTACTAAATATAAATTTTTCTCCTTTTGAATGAATCACACTTCGTACGCCCCAACCCACACAAAATGGGTGTTCACCTAATGAAATATCACCTACAGCAGATATCAAAATCTCACTTTTTTTATTATCCATAATCAAACTATTTAATTTAACTTTAAATCTACCTTTGAAACTACAGCTCTAAATTTTTCTTGCTTTTTTATTAAATTAGTATCGAAAATAATGTTTATATGCATATCCGATCCAATACGTTTCTGAATCTCTTTCCTAAGACTATCAGTATGGCTATCAGTATATCCTTCCGCCTTCTCAATAATAACATTAAGATAATCTATATCTTCCTGAACAAATTGGCATACTTTAATCGGAAATATTCCTTTTAATATTGGATCCATGCGGCCAATAAACCGTTTATCCTTTGTTATGATAAATTCATCCACTCGCCCTTCTAATGAGCATAAGACCGGAAAAGGGCGCCCGCAGGAACATGGCTTATCAGAAATGGAACCCACATCACCCATTCTATAGCGAATTAACGGCATAGAAGGATTGATAAAACCTGTTGCTACAATCTCACCAATTTCATTCGGACCTAAAACTTTTCCTCCTCTGAGTATTTCAACCATGCCATAATCCGTATTAATATGATAATTTCCTTGCTCACATTGCCCTACAAAAACACTCATTTCAGTGCAACCATATTGGTCAAATACTTTACAACCGAAAACCTGTTCAATAACCTTACGCCATTCATTATGAAGAGTTTCTGCAGAAGTAATAACAGCTTTTGGTTTAATACCATATATATTATTCTTCTTCATATAACTTGCCAGGACATACACACTCGATGGATAAGAATCGATTAATTCCGGACGAAACCTCTCTAATGCTTCTACGTAATATCTTAAATTCTCCTCGGACATATGATATGATGAGAAAATAATATTCTTTTGAAATTTATTATATCGCCAAAAAGGCGGCCTCTTCTGTTTTTGTGAAACAATGATATTTCCTCCAAAAGTGGCTTTGCGTGAATATTCATTCACCCCGGCCCAACGTAAAAAACGGGAAAAAAACGCATAATTCTTCTGCCGTGCCTCTGGATTAGTATAAACTGTTAAGGGTTTTCCTGTTGTGCCAGATGTATAAATTTTTAGTAATCTTTTATGATTTATGCTATCTGGTAAAAATTGATGTATATTAGCTCGTAATGTTTCCTTATCTAAAAAAGGGAATTTCTGCAAATCATTAAGTGAAGAAATATCATCAATGGTTAATTTTTTATTTCTAAAAATATTACGGTAATATGGAACGTATTCCACAGCATATGTAATAAGTAAACGCAATTGATCCCGCTGATACCTCTTAAGCCAATCGGTATCTTTTTTTTCATGATCCAACAATTTGCTTAAAAATTCCTTATAGATGCCGCCATGTCTTCTCATGTGTAATGAATGTCCCTTAAGTGAGACCATTAAATTCTGAATGAAAATGGGGCTCGTCTCATAAAGTTTTTGAAGAATTGTATTGCTCATAATTTCCTATACGTCCATTTAACTTTTGCGTATAATTACTATTATTACCGAATTAAAAGGTTACGGAGCGTTACGGATAGTTGCGGATTGTTACAGATTGTTGCAACCCTCCATAACCTTCCATAACTATCCGAAACATTCCGAAACTTATCTATGCCCCTATAACTCCTTAACTCTATGGCTACTTCTGTTCTTTCTGCATAAACTTATAAAATAGCTTTTAACTTCATATAAAAAAGGTTTACAATCGCTCAAACGTAAAACTTCAAGCTTGATGTTCAGATTAAATAAATCCAAAATAAAAGAAATAAACGTTTTTATCCGCTGACTAAATTTTAATCCAAGCATTTTTATCTGCTGTTTCGACTTCGTCAACAAGGCAATCAAATGATCACAATCACCTAAAAACCAACGCGATACGACACCAATTTTATAAGAATTCTGATTTTCTACTTCTTCATTGCATAGCATTTTCAAATACAAATAAGGAAAATCTACATCCGAATCAACTGCAAGTTGCAATGACCCCCAAAACCTTCCATTAAGCTCCATGAGATAATAGTTGCCATCTTTTATACTCTTTTTATATTCAACCATGGCAACGCCTGTCCAATTCAGTTTTTTAAGAAGATGCAATGAATATGTTTTTAATCTTTCATCAATCGGAATACTCTTTCTCAAAACACTTACTCCGCCCGAAGGAGGCTTTTCCCGTATCCTTTCATGGGCAAAAACAGACATAGGTTCTCCGTCTTTAAGTAATGCAAAAAAGCCTATCCCTGAACCTTCAATTTTTTTTTGTATCATGCATGGGAAATGCACCTCGCCACTTTCAATATCGTCAAATGAATATATGTATCGAACACCAGTATCCTGCCATTGGTTATCAATAATCATACGAGAACTTTGAGGCTTGAGTACATACGGATAACACTTGTCTTTATCTATAAATTCCTTGAGTTCCTCTTTATTATTAACAATATGTAATGTTGGTACAGGCAAATCACATTCCTGAGCAATTTCAAAAAGCTTTATTTTATTGTGAACCAATTCAAATAAATCAAAATCTACACATCCTATCTTCAATGGATCAGGTAACGTATCCTTATTATTAGAAATTTCATAAGTGGTAATATCTGTCACAGGAAATAGAACATCAATATCATTATCCCGGATAATTGTAATTATATCTGTTAAAAATTGATTCCGATCTTTGGCCGGTGATGTATACTCAACACACTTATATGCATACTTTGAAACACCTGCTAGCGACTTTTTCTTATCTTCCCCGACAAATATTCGATGCCCCTTACGCCCAAGAGAGCGTGTTATCGCAAGTGCCGCTCGTTGATTCCCATCTGTTATTAGGATATTCATATGTGATTCTATCTTTGACCTTATAAAGTACTTGAACGTAAATAAGGAACTTCTGTTTTTTTATATGTATGCCGCTTGAGCTTACGTATAAAGGCATGTAAAAACCATTTAAATTCCAACAAAAAAAGTTCTCTTGAAGTAATTAATGTCGATTGCCGTCGAGATGCAAGAAAATCAAGAACCTCAACAACAGGAACAAACCAACCATTTCTCTTGCTCATAATACTTAATAATTCTTTTGTTCTTTTATGAACCTTTCCATCTACTAAGAATCCTTTACCAAAATGTGTACTTATAATACATATCCCTTTTTGTTTTTCTAGCTTATCTTGGTTATCCTCATTAATAAGCTGATTAAAATCTTCTACATTTTCAGCATCGGAAGTAAAAAAAAACTGATTAATCCATTCTTTTTTTTCATCTTTATACGGTAATTTATTCGAGATATTTAACAAATTAATATCATTGTAAGTAAAGTTTCTTACATATTTAATATATCTGCGTGAAATATCTCCCCAAAAAAATGGAGATGATTTAATATGCCCCTGATAGTAATTCTTTTTTCCTTTAAAAGACATGCAACTTAATAATCTAAAAAAAGGAATGCTGAAGCGATCTATCCCCCAATAAAGATTTTCTTGATTACCTGCGTGTGATGCATATGTACTTGGATAACAACCAAATACTTTATAAAAAATATCAAATGATTCCTCAACTCTTTCACGGTTACTGCTCTCCATTGAGGCACCATGATAGGCAATTTCAAAACCTCTATCATACAATTGCTTCATATACTCTGCATATTCCCGATGTTCTAATGAATGTGACCCAGCGTAACTCGATCTACCTTTATAATCACACGGCCAAACTGATTTTGTAGTTTTCAAACCAATAGAATTAAGAAAATCGTAGATGGGTCTAATATAATCCAAGGTAGTAACGTCAGTATCATCAAATATAGTAAATATAAAATCTTTAGCCCTAGGATAACAAAAAATATTATTATCTGCCATCCCCATCACCTCTCATTATGTGCATATCTCTCAGAGTAATATTTTTTATCTTAAATAATTCCGCAAGCTCAGGTGATGCCGCAAAAGCTACATTTGAAGGGCCACTCAAAAATCCCTGTCTTCTTAAGGCAGACTGATATATATAATAAGAACAATTTGTTATAAGTATGTCAAACCCCATTATACGTGAGTATTTTTTTATAGAATTGATCAATACTGACTCCTTACCTGGCAATGAATGACAATATATTAGACAGAGCACTCGCATATTCCCAAAATAATCTTTTCTAGCATATGACATATCTAAGAGTGTTGCCAACCCTACTAACTTCTCTTTATATTTGACACATATATGCAAAAATTCCTTATTATCAGTTTTATATAAATAATTTAGTGTAGTACTATCACGTAAAGCAGAAAATCGGTAGTTTCTTTTTGCTTCATTTGAAATGCTATCTATCCAATCTCCGAAATACTCTATCTTAGAAGCTTCCCCGCTCTTCATCGAAAAAGCAAACGCCATTCTGATATACTCATACATTTTTACGGCAAGCCATCCAATTCCACTTAAAGCAAGAATGTCACAAATAATACGTTTTAGGTACGATTTTCTAAGGATGCAAATATTTTTTAAAAATACATAAGGATGAATAATATAAAAATAAAAAGGAATAATAACAATATTCCATCTTAGGGCATATAATAATTTACCTAATGGTCCGTACGGCCATCCCATACCAAGTGCATAAACAAACTTTCTTTTTTTAAGTGCATGTTTTATAAATGAAAGCCCAACCATATTATATGTCTTATTAATTATTCCTTCAGAAAGGGGAAGCTTTATAAAACCAATGTTATACAAATCACCATCAATATAAAAATTATGTTCTTGTAATATATAACCGCCTCGAACTGTGTTTGAATCATCAATCGCAAGATAATACTCCTCAGGAGGATACTGTTTTTCTTCCGATAAATTTTTATGGAAAGAAGGCGTCTCAGGAAAACGAAAAGATATATTCCTGGAAAAAAGACGTTGATTAAATGCCTTTACACTGTCTTGCCATTCCTCTGTAAATTCTTTTATTATTATCGACATATATTTACTTATTCATTTTTTTCATCTATTTTTGCATTTAAATTTATAGGATAATCTTTCTTAAAATCCCATAAAAATCGTTTATCCGACTCATTATAATCAAAACCAGAACGCTTCCAAAAATCAAAACAAGGTTTATTTTTAGCTGTTTTTTCGTATACTGCCTCTATATATAACAAATCCCTTTTCTGTGCATTCTGACATGCTGCCTGTACCATAAGTTCCTCTATTTTTCGTCCAAAGACACGGCAGCTTAAAACAAAGTCAACAAACCGTGCCCTTGATTCCAAAATCTCAAAACTAAAAATACCTACAAGCCCAAAATCTCCAAATTTATCCGAAACATTTATAACTCGCATAAAATGATTTTTATCAGATAACCACACAACTAATTCTTCTTCACTCAATCTACGAGTTGTAAGATTCATCTGATTTGTCTTGTTTAGCAACTGGACAGTTCGTTTAAGGTTAGTTTTATTAACTGTTGATATTGTAATGTGCATATCCAGTTTTTCTAGCCACGAATCAACTGAACTAACTCTCTGTCTTATTGCTATCCGTTTTTTTTCAGCTGCATATAAAGATGTTCTCTCTCTATCTTCCTTACTTATAAAAGGTGCATCAAAACAATTTAATTTTTGTAATGTATATGTATATAACATAGGATCATTAGGAAGGTCCGGCACAAAGACCTCCGACAATTCTTCTCGTACTCTTGCACGTTCGCTCGGATTATCATCAAAAAATACAACGGATTGAAGTCCGAGATTCAAATCACTGACAAGATCTACAATATTTTGTGCCTTATCACCCCAATTAATACGCCAACCGACGAAATCATCTTTATGTAATATCATTTCAGGATGTTTTTCGATTGCTTCTAACGCTACTTGTTCATCATTTTTACTCACAATAGCAATTAGAACTCCTTTTTCTTTTAACGCTTTCAAAGATCGTTGGAAATCTGCGTATGCTTCACCAGCATAACTATGTCCACCAAGCGTAAGTTTCTCCCAACCATCATCACCGACAATTCCACCCCATAATGTGTTATCCAAATCAACAATGATAAGCTTTTTTGCATCTCCGCTAAGTCCCCTAAGAGCAGATTTTATGTCTTGCGAGGCTTGAGCGAATACATCATTAGTAAAAGGTATCTTTGCCATATACCACAATTTTGGATTAAATGCCTTGGGACCGATTTCAGTAAGCCAGCGCTGGGCATCTAATACAAAAAAACTTGGATCATTTTCAAAATAATTCGCTAATGCAAGATTCATTTGCATAAGTACCGCTGAAATACCAATCTTTGGCTTCATATTAAGCATTCCAAGCCCGTGTATATATGATGGTATAACCCATGTTGGAATAAATACAAATTTTACTACACTTTTAATATTTGACAGAAACATGGCAAATTGTTCCACTTGATTCATAATCAAATCTATATCAACATTCTTTCCATATAATAAATCTTTAAATGATTCACTAATTGAATGAGGCTGTGTCCAAATAATTACAAAATCATATTTCTTTTTACGCAACACATGATTAGGATCGAGAAGAACTGACATAAATTCACCATAAGGTGTAATTGTTGTGTCAATCAACGGAAAAATATTTTTATGTTTGAGAACTTGTGAAAAGTTATCCATAGTAAAATCAGAAACTAAAAGTCCAGAAAATATTTTATTCATTATATTACCTCATTTAACTTATTGACTATATAATCAGCCAAATTATCAATGCTTTGAAAAGGGCCATCTTGATCAGAAATAATATTTTCATCTGTAAGTGAGATTTCACTGGCAAAATTTTCTTTTAATTCTGACTCAAGGGTTAATATAAAATTAACGAGGCCAAGAGAATCGAGCACTGCATTTTCACCAACAAGTTTAGTCCCAGGTTCTTTTGAAATCCTAGACTCTTCTTCTTGCTTATTATATAAATCAACTACATGATATAAAATCTTCATTACCTGGCCTTTATCAATCATGCCTTCACCTTTTTCTATAAATCATTTTTAATAAGTTGCTTAGTATTTAGTAAATCCCCATTTAATTACGATATCAAAAACGGAAAATTCTCCACTGAAACAAGGACTCTGTATAGGATATATCGTTATGAATACCTATTCTGGGTAAGGTAAATAAATCCAATTGTTTAATATTTCGCAAATCTATATGCCCCCTCTTTGTGGTCACGGCTGCATTATATCCGGACTCTTTAACACAATTTATTATGTCTTGATTATAATTTCCATTCGGATAACAAAATATTGGTACAAAATTAATTCCCTTATTTTCTAATATTTCTTTTGATTTAGTTAACTCAAAATTAATCTCTTTTCTGCTGAGTTTATCTAAAATCCGATGAGTATGACTATGAGAGCCAAATTCAATACCATATTCACTCATTTCCTTTATTTCAGACTCATTTACCATCCGTCTTGAATTAGTATCAATACTTATAATGCATTGTTGTTTTACTTTCTCCATCACTTTTTCAATTTCTGTATAATAACGTTCTTTTAATTCCTTAATTACAATATCTGAAAATTTCTCAAGATTCTTAGAAAATGATATTCCAGTTACTTGTGCAATTAATTTTCCCTGATTATGCATAATTAAATATTTGATTTCATCAGGCCAAAACCATTTATTAGAGCCAATATAATCTGTAGTTAAAAAAATCGTGGCAGGAATGCTGTATTTTTTTAACACTGGAAAAGCATTCTCATAGTTGTCGCGCCAACCATCATCGAAAGTAATAATACAATAGGGTTTATTCGGTTGTGGTAAAATATCGTGCCCGCCTAAAGCACGTGCAAGCGTGCTCAATTTAATAACTGAATACTGATTACGTAAAGTTTGCATCTGCATATCAAACATATCACGGGACACATACATACCAGGTTCAATATATTCAGAGTTATGTTCTAAAATTCGATGATATGTTAAAATAGTTACTGTATTCTCTAATGCTATTTTCTTAAAAAAAGATAATAAACCACTCTTATTGAAGCATTGGAGCAATAAACTTTTAATCATGTTTTTTTTTAACTTCATATCTTGATGCTTTTTCAAAATATTGTTTATTTTTTATAACAATTTCACGTGCAATATTATTACGTGCTACAATAATTCCTATGAATAACCAAAAATGGGGATAATAAAAAACAGAAAGAAATGTTCCAGTTGCGAAATATGCAAAAAGTGCCCCGTCAAACGAATAAAATGATGAATGTATAATCTTAAGGTTATTTATGAAAAATCCATCATTTATATTTTTTTTAAATGTACTATTTTTTGATATAAATTTTAAATATTTACTCAATAGAAATTCATCTTTAATAGCTTTAAAAAGCATACCGATAAACAAAAAGATACCAACTAAACCCAATTCTGATATTAATGTAAAAAATATTGAATGCGCCTGTTTGCCACGATGGAATCTTCCCGCATGTCCCTCAGTAGGCTCATATAAATGCATAACCCAAGGAAAATTATTAGGCCCAACACCAATAAAGGGATGCTGTAAAAACATTCGCCACGCTAAACTCCAATAATATTGGCGTTGCCCCTTTTGCTGACTCTGTATAGTTGTTTTGATAGTATCTATTTCATCCCAATACTCTTGAGATATAAAATTTAATGAAATTACAATAATAATAATCATAACAATACCAGTTATAATTTTTTTAGGACCTCTTAGCCAACAATAGCTAATAGCAGCACATAATCCTACAAAACCGCCTCTCGACATGGAAGCTACAGTACCTAAAATTAAGAAAAAAAATGCAAACATGAACAATATTTTCATTTTTTTTGTTGCACTATAAAGTGCCTTGAAAAAAGCTATTGGCATAATCATATTCAGAACCAGAGCAAAATCATTTTCGTCACCCATAAAGGCAGAACCAGGAATCATACCACCTTTTATATTTCCATGTATTGCACAAAAAAATCCTACTAAAATAAAAACAAACATAATTCTATCAAGCTCTTTCGGTGTTTTAATAAAAGAAACAAAACTTAAATAAACAATAACCAATTTAATCATAATTATAGTTGTTTGAAATGCCCAATAATTATTAATAGCAAATGGCACATGTAAAATCATGAGAACTATGAGGGCTAAAAAACATTTTGTTTCAAAATTGTTAAAATTAAAAGCCTGATATTTAAACAAACAAAAAATAAGCGCAAGTTGAATCAGGGCTGGGATATGCAATACCGATAGTCCTGGTATTAAACTTTGAGGACGAACGTACTCAAAAAATAAATACGCAATTATCAATTTAAATGGTAATGATATCTTATCTTTCTTCATTTTTATTTTTAAAACCTTTTATATATAATGTTTCATACTCTTTAACCATATTTTCTACATTAAACATTTCACAGTAACGTTGAAAGGCTCTCTCTCCAATATCTGACATTGTTTTTTTATCTATTAAAACATCAGTCACCTTCTCTGCCAGCAAATCACTATTTCCACTTTCAATGAGAAAACCCGATTTACCATCTTCAATAACTTCTCCGATGCCACCTACATCAGAAGCAATAACAGGATTTCGATGCGACATAGCCTCAAGCAATGATAATGGCAATCCTTCACGGAATGAAGGTAAAATATAAATATCAAATATCTGATAAAAGTTATCTACATCGACTCTTTTTCCAAAAAACTGTACATAATGTGTAAGATTAAATATTTTAACTTTTTTTTCTAAATTTCGCCTAAAAGGTCCATCACCTACAATTAATAATTTAGTCTGCGGAAACTTTTCCACAATTTTTGGTAACGCAGCCAATAATGTTTGACACCCCTTTTCCTCTGATAGTCTTCCAACATAACCTAATATAGGACAACTATCTCTTAAGCTAAATTCATCCCTTAATTTTTTTGTCTCAATTATTTTTTTATTATTAGGGACACCGTTATAAATAACCTGGATTTTATTAACGTCCATTTTTTCATATCGAATAAGGTCATTTTTAGAATATTGTGATACAGCTACAATTTTAAAAACAAATTTTGAAAGTAATCTTTCTAAAATCATATTATGTTTTGTATCAGGAAACTGTCGCGCATGATCAGTATGTATAATACAGGAAACTTTCTCCATAATTCCTGCCAGTGTTCCGTCAATCAATGCATGAGTATTATGTGTATGAATGATATCCGGTTTTACCTGTTTCAATAATCGTGCGAGCTTAAAAAATAGAAAATAATCTTTTTTTCTGTTTCTTTCATTGAGTAAATAAATTTTTACTCCCTCTTTTTCTAACCCTTCAGCGAAATAACCCTTTCGAAGGAGGCAGCATATACTAACTTCGAATTTCGTTTTATCAAGTTCTTTAGAAAGAATAGTAATAACCCTCTCAAGCCCTCCTAAATTGAGAGAGCGCGTTATATGCATTATCTTTATCTTTTTGTCATTTTTATAAGTCATATCGAGTCATGCGTTTAAATCTTATTATAAATACGTTCTAGCTCATCACTTAAATTTTTTTGCAAAAAATTTTTTTCAACTTTCTTCCGGGCGTTCATGCCCAACACTTTTCTGAAAGATGAATCTTCTACCAATGAAAGTAATTTCTTTGCTAAATCATCACTATCACCCATATTAAATAACAAACCATCATAACCATTTTCTATAATCTCAAGAGGTCCTCCTGCATCTGATGCTATCACCGACAAAGAGGCTGCCATAGCTTCGATAATAACACGACCGAATGGCTCAGGATTAATTGATGCATGTACAAAAATATCTAATGACGGCAATATATCAGATATGTCATTTCTCAAACCTGTGAAAATAATATTCTCATCTAACTTAAATTCTTTAACTAAGCTCATTAGATAGCCCTTATATGAGTCGCCTTTCGTAATGGTATCACCGATAAAAAAAATATAAAAATTAGATATACTATCCTTTATCTTATTTACAGCATTGATCAACACTTCCTGTCCCTTCCACCTGGTTAACATTCCTACCATTCCAATTGATAGTTCTCTTCGTGGTATAGATAAAGTTTCAAATAAATAATTATCTCCTTGCTTTCGGTTAAATTTATCCATTTCTATGCCTTCACAAATTTGTTCAATATCGGCTTCACGGACATTTTGTTTGATTAGGAATTTTTTTTGATCATTTGTATTAACAATTATCCTTTTTATAAATTTTCTATCGTACATTTTCTTTGTCATACCAAATATTTTCTCATAATTACGAATATGTGAAATACAGGGCCGTCGTGAAATTTTAGCCGCAATAATTCCTACTAAATTTGTCCTAATACATGAATTTGTATGGACGATATTAATTTTCTCATTCTCTATTATTATGAGATACCTTATCAAGCGTGGTATATGGTCAATATAAATATTTATAGTAAATAAAAAATAACAAAATAATTTATGAACAAACTTTCCAAGAAATCGTCTTACATTTTTTGGGGCTTGAATGTCATAACGTGGAATTTGATATACCTTTTTAGCTTTAAAATAATCCTCACCAAATTTTGTATCTTTAAATGATAATATTACATAAAATTCATAATTATCTTTTTCAATATGTCGCAATGCAGATCCAATAGAGGATATTGCACCCCCAAACCCTAAAGATTCATCGATTATTAGTATGCGTTTTTTAGTCATAAATTTTCATCTATATATATTTAATCAGTTACGGCCAGTTACGGTTTGTTACGGATAGTTACGGAAAGTTACTTTTTTAATCAACAAAACCGTGCCATTTTATTTTAAATGATAAAAGATATTCATTTTTTTGACTTTCTAGTTCTATTAGGTACTTTCCACTTACCTTCTGCATCTAATTTCAATACAGATCTAATAAACTGCCCTATCATATAATCTGTTTTTGAATATAAGTCTCTAAATGTAAAAAATTCATTTTTAGATATTAAATCGTCTTCATAGCAGTCTTCAACATCTCCACTTAACTCCTCTAAAGAACTACGACTAATATTAATGAAGTGAATAAATTCGTTCGCTGTTCCTCTGCGATATCCTTCACGAATATTCTGCTTTGCACTTCTAGCGGAATCTCGCATTTGAGAAACTAATCTAATTTTATTCTCAAATCTTTTTGTAATTTTTTGTATAAATCTTCTTATTTCACAAATATTTTTATAGAATTGTAATTTTTCATATGGTCTATTGTTCATAATTTATTCTTTCTGTAACTTCCCGTAACTGACCGCAACCCTCCGTAACCATCCATAACTTTATATTTATTACCTCTCCGATGGTTTCCATAAAATAAAGCGTTCCCCTTTTATATATTTATACCAAGCTATTAAAATTGCATAATTGACGTTTATAAAAAAGCATGGAACACGGAAATACCACTTATTAAACCATGAGCCCAAAACAGCACAAACATAGAATACAACTTGTACTAATAAGATAAATGCATATGCTTTATCTTCAATAAATAAAATATTTGACATAAAAAGAAAAAATAAAGCAAATGGTACTAACCATCGACACAGTTTATGGCTGAGTAATTGGAAACTAAAGAAATAGTTGTTTGTTGATTGTAGTTTGTAGTTTGTAAAAAACACATTAAGTCCTCTAACTACTGTTCTTACTTTCCGTTCAAATTCTTTTTTGGGATTTCTAACATTCTTATATATTCCTACTGCAAGTGGTTCAGAAATGCCTCTTAATCCCATTTTAATCGCATTAAATAAAGTATTAAAATCGCTCTGTAAGTCAGCTCTCCAATCCTGGCAAACTGACTTTCGTGCTGCAAAGAATGAACCACTCAAGCCCACCAAAGAATGTACTTTCGATTCCAATTGTCTTAGTTTCATTTCATACTTTACGTATAATCCTTCACCTTCAATATTTCCATCTTCATTTAATGTTTTATCTTCACTACTAACACATCCAACGCTCGGGTCAGCAAAATTGTTAATCATTTCTGTTATGGTGTTTTTCTTAATTATAGTAGCCACGTCCGTGAATACTAAAATTTCACCCTTTGCCTCTTTAACAGCCTGTCCCTGGGCAAATTCCTTGCCCTTGCGTTCTTCAGTCCTTACTAATTTGACACCATTTGGGGCAAATGAGCGTACAATATCATCCGTTCCATCAGTTGAACAATCTGAGGCCACAATAATCTCACGTTTCTCTTCCGGATATGTAATAGCAAGCGTATTTTCTATCTTCTCTCTTATCCTTTCTTCTTCATTATGAGCGGTAATGATGATAGAAATATTAGGCGTAATGAACTCCTTTTTTACTTTTCTATGCACAAAGAGTGAAATCACCTTCAATATGAAAAAATATCCAAAGTATGCATAAAATATAAAAATTAAGCTACCCCAGAAGATGATTTTGTAATAAAGCATGTTGTACCTTTTTGTAATAGTTACGGGTTACGGGTTTCGGGTTACGAGTTTAATTCCCAACTTTTTTCAACGTATTGGATAAATTTGTTAATTTTCTTTCCTAAGTTATTATATTGATTAATAAAGGATTCTATATCCAGTTTCAAATTTTTATGTGTATCCTTTATAAAATTCAAGTGAAGAATCGTCTCATCACAAGAGGCATGGGCATATACTAGAAACTTAATAAAGTCAGCTTTATACCTCCTTCTGCCATAACCTTCAACTATACAAGCCGATATTCCTTTAGAAGATTTTCTAACTTGACTCCCCTCTTCATATAATTCATATTTAGGCAACTCTAGTGACATCTCATGAACTTTAATTGCTAATTCATATGACATTGTATAAATATCTAAATCTCTATATGTTTTCATTCAAATCCTCCTTATCTCTCAACCCGTAACACGTAACTCGCAATTTATTAATTCCTTACCAATTACCAATTTAATTTTTGCTTGCACTCCGCCTTCGCTAGTTCGTCGAAATATATACTGCTTCGGCGGATTAAATTCGCACACATGATTTAGATTCACTCCGTTCACTTAATCATGTACTCATTTAACTTATCCCTTACTCCTTGATCGTTATCAGTTCGCTTTCAGTTATACATATCCCAACGGCACGGCGACAATCTTATCATCAACAATATATACTTCATCACCCGCATAAAATACTATGGCAAAGGGGATCTTCTTTTTAGTTTTTACACACATAAATTCCTTTATGCCCCGTAATGATATCTGAGGAATCCGCTTGCTACTTTTTATTTCTATAGGGACTATTGTTTTATTTGTTTCGATTATGAGATCTATCTCCGATTTATTAACCGTCCGCCAAAAATACAGTGCACTCCTGCTCATTGAGTATGAGCGTGCTTTTATGAATTCGCTTACAATATGTGATTCAACCCCCTTGCCAAACGCACCTGAATTCAGTAAATTTTCTTTACCCCCATAGCCCATAAGATAATGTGCCATGCCTGTATCGGCTAAAAAAATCTTTGGGCTCTTAATAAGCCGCTTGCGTATGTTAATGTAATACGGTTCAAGGAGCGAACACTGGTATGATGCAATCAGTATTTGCACGTATCGTTTAACCGTTGGCACCGTAATTCCGAGTTCTCCAGCAAGAGTAGAATAATTCAGCAATGATGCAGACTGATGCGCCACTAACGTATGCAACCGCTGAAAGTCAGTGATATTAGCAACCTGCGGCAGATCCCGCAAATCACGCTCGATATATGTAGTACGATAATTCTCAAGCCATAATTGTCTCTTTTTCACATCAGCAAATTCGTACACTTTGGGGTACCCGCCCCACATGATATGCTCAATTACATCATCAAATGGAATCATATTAATCTGTTTAATACCATCTAAAAACTCACGCAATGAACCTGCGTTGTCTATCACATGCAATAATAGGTTAGGCACTTCTAATCGCTCTCTCGCGGTAAAGGGATAAAGTTCTAATATGCCCGCTCTACCAGCCAAAGTTTCACCGACTTGCTTCAACAATAGAAAATTAGCGGATCCTGAGAGCACAATCTTAACATTTTTCTTACGGTCAACCAGCCACTTAACCGCATTAAAAACTGCCGGCACTTTCTGCGCCTCATCAATAATTACATAATCACCTATATGCTCAATAAAAAAGTCCGGATCACGTTCAATACGCTCTAATACATTACGTTGATCAAGGCTGATATACTGCCACTTTCTTCCATCGCAATTATGGGTGAGAAATGTTGATTTTCCAGATTGCCGCGCACCCGTAAGAATAGTGACAGGAAACGTATCTAGATATGTTTGGAACTTATTCCTAATATGACGATTAATGTATTTCATAGTTAAATAATATCATACTATTTTAAATTGTCAATTTAAATATACATGGTATAATAAATATCGATAAATTAACTTCGATGACACAACTTATTTTATTACAATTACTTAATAAATATAACGATAACCGCAATAAAGGTAATTATTTAGCCGATTGAGCAGGAGTTAGAATAATACTGTTTTTTGAG
>CAZLCT010000039.1:0-21276 GCA_964558015.1 uncultured bacterium
ATGGTATTTCTGATGATTACAAAGTTAACCGCACCACAAAAAAAGTGTTAAGAATTACTTTCCATCCCTCTAGGAATTAACTCCATTACTTTAAACTAAGAAATATGACGTTAAAACCTTCCTATCCATAGAGAGCAGAAGTATATATTAATAGCCAAAATATAAAGAAAAGGCTCTTTTTTGTCGTTAAAATAGTGAGAGATATTATCTCATTTTTTAAGCATTTTTTTATAGGAAAATTATTCTATGAACAAGGACATTAAAGAAATCATAAAGAACATTTTAGTGTTATCATGCATACTGTGTATAGGCTACGCTTTTTTTGTAGCTGTATATTTTATAATATTAGATCTTATGCAGGAGGCGGAGATAGCGGCATTTGTAATAAGTATGGCATTTATCGTTTTTTTATATGACAGACTGAAATCTGTATTGACGAGGAGTATTAATATATTATTGCCGGATCGTGTAATTGAGTACCAAAAATTTATTAAGAATCTTTCTGATAGTCTAATTACAATAAAAGATATTAATAAATTATCTGAGGTTTTAGTAAGAGCAGTGTATGATTTTTATGAGCTTATGAGTGCTTCCGTAATGATTTACAATAATTCGAAAGGCATCTACCTGATTTCATATGCATGCGGTGAGTCTTCTTCTCGTATGTCATTAAATAAGGAAAATAATTTAGTCAAATTTTTAGGAAAGCACGGAAATATTGTAGACAGGGGCATATATGCAGACAAAAATCTTGATGATGGAGTTAGAGAAGCATTAGAAGAGTTTAATGCCGATATTTGTATACCGTTATTTTTTGAGAACAAGTTGACGGGTATAATTTTATTAGGAAGAAAAAAAGGCGGTAAAAATTTTACTCCTGAAGATATAGATTCATTTAATGTTTTAGGAAAACAAGTGTCGATTGCATTTAAGGACGCGTTTATTTATAAAGAGCAGTTAAAGATGTATATGCTTATATCTCAGAAAAATAAAATGGATGCACTAATGGCAATTTCAGGCGGCATACAGCATGAGATTAATAACCCTCTTAATATAATTAATATACGCTGCCAAAACTTTTTAAGGAAATATTCTTCAGGAGGATTTATTAGTGAATCCGATATTATTCGCAGTGCACATGATGTTATTGAATCAAACTTGAGAAACGCTAATAGGGCATATGGAATAACCAAACGACTCGCAAGTTTTGCACAACCTAAGCAGGATAAAATAAATCTTGAGCCTTTACAAATAGTTGGTTGTATAAATGAATGCATCGATTTAGTAGGACGGGCAAAATTTTTAAAAGATAATATTGGTATTTTTTTAGATATTTCAGATGAGTTTGGCTATGTATATGCTGATAAAGTACAATTTCAGCAGATTATTTATAATATAGTAACGAATGCATGTCATGCTATCAGACAAAATGGAACAATAACATTTAAAACATATGAGTATGGAAACTCTAAGATCGTTTTAGAAATTCAGGATACAGGATGTGGCATAAGGGCTGAAGATTTTGATAAAATATGGGAGCCTTATTATACAACCAAAACCTCTAATGAAGCCTTGGGTGAGAATGTATGCAATTCGGGCTTAGGATTATCATTAGTAAAGAGATATATTGAAAATATTGGCGGAACGGTTAATGTAAAGAGTATAGTTGGAAGAGGCACAACCTTCTATTTTAATTTAATTAAGGCAGTTGGGAAAGACATAGAAAAGTTAGTTGCTTAAATTTGGTAATTATTTTTAATATAAGTCATTATTAAAATTAAACTTAAGACCGTCCTATAATATTAATCCTTTACAAGTCATACCTTTTTCTTTACAATACCGAAAAAATGAGTAATATATCTTGCTTTAACATTTTATTTTAAATAAGTTAGAAACATAATATAAATATTCCCTTAAAGAGGCATTAATTATAACTAAACTAAATTAATATAATTATATATTAATTATATTAAAAGTTAAACGAGGTTATTATGGCTAAATTTCTTGTAATAGTAGAATCACCGGCAAAAGCAAAAGTTATTCATAAATATCTAGGCAATAAATATAAAGTTGAAGCTTCTATGGGGCATGTGAGGGATCTTCCTAAAAGCCGCCTCGGAGTTGACTTAGACAATAATTTTGAGCCAAGTTATGTAATAATGACTAATAAGAAAAAAACGGTGACCAAGCTTAAGAAAGCATCTAAGAATATGAATTGTATTTATTTGGCCACAGATCCTGACAGAGAAGGTGAAGCTATTTGCTGGCATCTTGAATGGATTTTACGGCAATCATTTAAAGGTGATATTAAGCGTGTTACATTTAACGAGATAACGCCTGCTGCTGTGCATGAAGCATTTCTTCATTCTCATAACATTGATTTGCAGCTTGTTAATGCCCAGCAAGCGCGTCGTATTTTAGATAGAATAGTAGGGTATAAATTAAGTCCCCTTTTATGGAAAAAAGTTGCAAGGGGTTTAAGTGCAGGGAGAGTTCAATCCGTAGCTTTAAAGCTCATAATGGATCGTGAACGCCAAATCAGAGATTTCAAGCCTCAGGAGTACTGGTCTATTGATGCTGAACTTGAGGCCCAAAAAGAAAGGGGCATGATATTTAAAGCACGACTTGATAAGATAAAAGGTGAAAAAGTTGAACTACCTAAGAGAGAAGATGTTGATGATATTCTTGATGAACTGAAGGTTGCAGAATACAAGGTTTTAAAAATTGATAAAAAAACTAAAAGGCGTAAACCTCAGCCTCCTTTTATTACAAGTAAGCTGCAGCAGGAGGCATTCAACAAACTTCGCTTTCCCGCACAAAAAACTATGAGAGTTGCACAGCGTTTATACGAGGGTATTGATTTAGGCAAGACCGAAGGGACGGTTGGATTGATAACTTATATGAGAACTGATTCGGTTAATATATCTAAGGGTGCTTTGCATGATGTGCGCAAGTTTATTGATGAAAAATTTAGCAAGGATTATTTATCTGAAAACCCAAGGGTATATAAGTCACGTAAACGTGCACAGGAAGCTCATGAGGCCATCAGACCGACTTCTGTTTTTCGTGATCCTGAGGAAATTAAAAAATATCTCACAGATGACGAATATAAATTATACGGTTTAATATGGAAAAGATTTGTTTCATCACAGATGAGTGACGCTGTTGATGAGGTTCAGACTATTGATATCGATGCGTCAGGAAAATATATGTTTCGTACATCATCGACAAAAAATATTTTTCCGGGTTTCTCTAAAGTATATATAGTGACTGATCTGAATGAAAATGGAGAAAAGGATGAAAAGCTTAATGAGAAAAAATATGAGATACCTCATCTTGCAGTTGGTGATCTATTGAATTTGATTCAATTATTACCCGAGCAGCATTTTACAAAACCTCCTGCTAGGTTTAATGACGCAAGTCTTGTTAAAACTCTTGAGGAATTGGGAATCGGGCGTCCCAGTACGTATGCTCCTACGATTCAGACACTTTTGTTTAGGAGTTATGTTGAACGGCGTTCCTCGGCATTACATCCAACTGAAATGGGAGAGCTGGTTATTGATCTTTTAGTTAATCATTTTTCATACATACTTGACGTTAAATTTACGGCTCTTATGGAAGAAGAACTGGATGAGGTTGAAGAGGGTAAGAAAGACTGGACAAGTGTTTTACATGAATTTTATAATATTTTTTCTCCCAAGCTTGCTGAAGCTCAGGAAAAGATGAAAAATATCAAGAGGGCTGTTATTACTACAGAACACAATTGCGATATTTGTGGAAAGCCAATGGTTGTTAAATGGGGAAGATTCGGAAAATTTTTAGCATGCGCTGGATTTCCTGAATGTAAGTATACACGTTCGATTCCTACCGGTTTCCGGTGCCCGGCTCCTGGGTGTGATGGTGAATTAGTCAGGCGCCAATCGAGAAATAAACGTGTTTTTTACGGCTGTTCAAATTATCCAAAGTGCAGTTTTACTGTTAACAAATTACCGCATAAAAAAGACAAGGACTCGTCTGATAAAGAAAGTCATTCTCAATAAATTCCAGAGGGATCGAATCTAATGAACAGATATAGTGTCCGTTTTTTATTATATCTTGAGGCTGAGAGAAATTGTTCACCGCATACGCTTGTTAATTATAAGATTGATTTAAAAGAATTTTTCGAATGTGTCGGTTCAAAGAATATAGAAACAATCAGTTATCTGGATATACGTAAATTTCTTGCATCATTGAGAGAAAAAAAATATTCAAAAAGTTCTATTTCCAGAAAATTAGCATGTGTCCGTTCATTTTTTAAATTTCTTAGCCGTGAAAATATTATCAAAACAAATCCTACTGTCAGTGTATCAACCCCTAAACGTGATCGAAAGCTTCCTCTTTTCCTTGACATAAAAGAGATTGAGAATCTTCTGGAAGCCCCTTCAGCTAATTCTGAACCCGAAAGGCGTGATAAAGCTATCCTGGAATTATTATATGGTTCAGGCATTCGTGTCAGCGAGTTAAAACAAATTAACGTTGATGATATAGATTTTTTTGGAGGACTTCTCAAAATCAGAGGGAAAGGGAAAAAGGAACGGATTGTTCCTGTTGGCTCTGTCGCACTGAAAGCAATACAGATGTATTTAGATAAGAGAAAAGCGCCGACTAAAGGGCATGATCACGCGTTATTTTTAAATAAGAATGGAACACGGCTTACCGATCGTAGTATTCGCCGTATCATTTTAAAATATGCCCGCCGTATTGCCCTTACAAAAAACGTTTCACCTCATACTTTACGGCATAGTTTTGCAACACATTTGTTGGACAGGGGAGCTGATCTGCGGAGTGTACAGGAATTGTTAGGTCATGAAAATCTATCTACCACGCAAATCTATACACATATAACCACTAAACGGATGAAAGAAGTATATGACGAAGCCCATCCCAGGGCATAATATTTGCTGGAATTAACTGCGAAAAGGTAGAATGTTATGTTTTTACTTTACGATATAATTTTCATTATTTTTGCGTTGGGCTATATGCCCTTTTTCATTTTAAAGTTGTCCCAGGTTGATGATAAAAAACGCTTGCTTTTTGACAGATTAAGCTTTTATTCTTCTCGCGTTAGGGAGGGGATTAAGGGGAGAGAAACGATATGGATTCATGCTGTAAGTGTAGGGGAGACCTTGGCCGTTAAAGATTTTTTAAATAAAGTACATGATGCTTTTCCAGAACATAGAATCGTTTTTTCAACTGTAACTCCAACGGGAAATCGTGTTGCAAAAAAAATTGTTAATAAAATTACAGAAATTATTTATTTTCCCCTGGACATTAGTTTTATCACAAATAGGGTGATTCGGTTTCTGCATCCTTCAATTGTAATTTTAATGGAGACAGAATTATGGCCGAATCTTATTTTATCTGCCCATAAATCTGGTGCAAAGATTGTAATTGTCAATGGCAGGTTGTCTCCTAAGTCGTTTAGAAGTTATTACCGTGTTAAAGGATTGCTTCATTCTGTATTTCAAAAAATAGATTTATATCTTATGCAGACCGAAAAATACGCAAAAAGGTTAAAAAAAATAGGTGTACCGGATAATAAGGTTTTTATTACTGGAAATATGAAATTTGATAATATTGAAATACCTGAGGATTTAGGGGATGATTATGTATCATTGAAAAGGAAGTGTGGATTCGGTAGCGATGATCTTATTCTGATTGCAGCAAGTACACATAGAGGGGAAGAGGCTATTATTGTTGACATTTATTCCAAATTGCATGCAGAGTTTCCACATTTAAAGATGCTTATAGCACCGCGCCACATTGAGAGGACTGATGAGATTATAGAGCTTCTTAATAAATATCAGCTTTCATACAAAGTTGCGGATTTGTCAGGGATTTCTGAAGGGAAAATTTCTTATAAAGTTGATGTCAATAATGATGTATATATGCTTAATACTATAGGTGACTTAAAGCGAATGTATGCAATAGGGGACGTGGTTTTTATGGGTGGTAGTTTAGTTAAGCACGGAGGACAGAATCCCTTAGAAGCTATTGGATACAAAAAACCTATTGTAACAGGACGTCATGTTTTTAATTTTTCTGATATTTATCAAACGTTATTTGAATTAGGGGCTGCTGTTAAAGTAGATTCACCCAACATGTGTTTAGAGGCGATTAGGGAAGTTATTTTTAATGAAGAGAAAAGATATGAGTTGTCAAAAAAAGCATATGCATGGCTTTGTAAAATGAAAGGTGCAAGTGAAAAGAATTTTGAATATGTGCGTATGTTATTAGGGCAAACATGAGTTTATATAAAAGGAATAGGAATTAAGAATGCTTAATTTGGTAGTGCTTATAATTTTTTTTGTTACACTTGTTTTTATTGTGTGGAATAAGATACCACGTTCAATTGTTGCAATGTGCAGTGCTTTGTTACTTGTATTTATCGGGGAATATTATGATTTTCTGACGCAGGAAGAGGCGATTCGTGCGGTTGATTTTAATACCATCGGTCTTTTAATCGGTATGATGATATTAGTGTCAATCATTAAAAGGAGTGGGTTGCTCACCTTTGTTGCTATTAAAAGTGTAAAAATCTCGCGGGGGAATCTTTTTTTTCTTATGGTTATTCTCGGGGTTGTCACTGGTTTTGTATCGATGTTAATTGATAATGTTACGACATTGGTTATTTTCGGTCCGACTACTATTTTGATTGCCGATATTTTAGGTGTTTCTGCAATTCCTTTTCTCATAACGGAAGTTGTGTTTTCTAATATTGGCGGTGTCGGTACTTTGATAGGAGAGCCTCCGAATATTATGATTGGTTCTGCGGCAGGTTTTACATTTAATGACTTTTTAATACATCTTTTACCTGTAGTGGTTATTGTATTAGCAATATTGATTATATTTATCAAAATACTTTTTAGCAGGGATCTTAATATGGAGAAGGATAATTTTGAAGCAGTACTTGCCATGGACGAGAAAAAGGCTTTCAAGGATAAAACGGGAGTTAAGCGCTCTTTATTTTCATTGGGAGTTGTACTCGTGTTGTTTTCATTTCAGAGATTTTTCCCTTTTTCTCCCGCTTTTATCGCTCTCTTTGGAGGAAGTCTTGCTCTTATCTTAGTGCGTCCAGATCCGGATGAAATTTTTCGTGATGTTGAATGGGATGTTTTATTTTTCTTTGCATCACTGTTTGTTCTGGTAAAAGCAGTTGATAATACGGGTCTTTTTACCATAATTGCACAGAAAGTTACTGATTTAGCAGCAGTTAATTTTTCTTGGTGTGCTGTGGTTTTAATGTGGAGTGCCTCTATTTGTTCTGCCTTTATCGGCAGTATTGCTTTTACTGCCGCTGCGATTCCTGTTATACGAAGTGTTCCCCTCTCGCCGGATGAGATTGAGACTCTGTGGTGGGTCCTTGCTATTGGTGCAGGGTTTGGTGGAAATGCATTGCCCGTTAGTTCGGCTGCCGGGGTACTTTGTCTTTCGATTCTTAAGCGGAATGGACGACCGTTCAGCATGATAGTTTGGATTAAGACAGCTATGTTGCTTGCTTTGATTTCTTTATTAACTGCAACAGTTATAGTGTTATTTTTCCATAAATTTTTCTTTTAGTCATGGTTAAGTTAAAAAAAGTTTTTATTAATATAATTGAGAACAAAAAGGCCGGGATTGGCACACAAATTATAAAAACTGGTCTTCTGGCAGGGAGTTATCTTTATTATCCTTTGAGTTTTCTTGCTAAAACAATTGCTTTCGGGTTGAGGAAGAAATTGCCTTGTGCGGTTATAAGTGTCGGGAATATTACCTGGGGAGGCACAGGGAAAACTCCCCTTATAATATTATTGATAAGAGAAGTTCTCAAGAGGAAGAAGAAAATAGCTGTTTTGATGAGGGGGTATGGTAAAGACGAGGATATATTTTTACGTTCTTTATTTCCCTCTATTAATGTTATTTCCGGAAAGAATAGATACAAAAATGGAATGAAACACCTGGAAAAGAATAAGGTTGATTTATTTTTACTCGATGATGGTTTCCAGCAGTGGGGGCTGCAGCGAGATATTGATATTGTTACGGTGAATTGTTTAAATCCCTGGGGAAACGGTTTTCTTATTCCACGGGGAAGTTTACGTGAGCCACCTGAAAGTTTAAGGAGAGCTGATTTTATTATTCTCACAAACACCAATTTTATTTCAGCAGGTAACAAGGAGTTGATCAAGCAGAGAATTTCACAATATGTTCCTCGGGAGAACATTATTGAGTCTATTCATCAAGGGAAATATTTCTTCAGAGCAAGTAATCCGCATGAGCATATAGCTTTGGATAATTTCAAAGGCAGAAGAGCTCTTGTTTTTTCTGGTATAGCTTCACCAGAATCATTTAAGAAAACTTTAGAGAAAATTGGTGTTGTTATAGTTGAAGATATTGCTTATGAAGACCATCATCAGTTTACAAATTATGACTGTGAACATATAAAAAAAAGATGTGGCTCAGATATAAATATTATAACTACAGAAAAAGATTTAATGAGAAATTATTCTTTGTTAAGTAAAGAGATTAACCCTTTTATTTTAAGAATTGAATTGGAGCTTGAGGCTAATAATAATGCATTCATTAATAGATTGGATGGGATATTGGGCTGTTAAGGCAATTGCACGCCTTATGAATTTATTGCCACTTAAAGTAGCTTTAGGCATAGCTAAATCAGTCGGTTTAGTGTGTTATTATTTTCATGGGCGCAGACGGGTTGCTTATGTTAATTTAAAAGGGGCGTTTTATTCCCGGTTCACACCTAAAGAGTTAAAAAAAATTGCACGCAGAACATATATTAATGTTGCACAAACTGCCGTAGAAATGTTTCGTTTCCCGTTTTTGGATATATCGTACGTTAATAAATATGTACCAATACCTAATTTTGACAGGATACGTAAAGCTTTAGAGAAAGGTAAAGGGGTAATTCTTTTAACAGCACATTTTGGCAACTGGGAGTTACAGGCAGTAGCCTCTGCGATACGGGGATGTCCTATGAAAATTCTTGTGCGGGAGCAAAAACATTCACGTCTTAATGATCTATTGACTGAATTTAGATCAACTCACGGGAATGAAGTAATAGGAAAGGGGATGGCGCTAAGAGAAATTATGCAGGCATTAAGGAAAAACAATATTGTCGGTATCCTCAGTGACCAGTCCGGTGGCTCGGAAGGTATATATATTGACTTCTTTGGCCGAGAGACAACAACACCTCCTGGTGTAATTAGTATAGCTTTACGTACGGGATGTGTTGTGCTTCCCTGTTTTATTATGCGTCAAAAAGGGGGACGGCATAATATAGATGTGAATGAACCACTTGAGGTGCCAAATACAGGTAATGAAGAATCAGATATAAAGGAAGGCCTGAAAAATTATCTTCGTTTGTTAGAGGATTATATAAATAAATATCCTGATCAATGGTTATGGGGACATAAAAGATGGAAGCATACTTTAGATAGATCGGTTCTGGTTTTGAGTGACGGGAAAGCAGGTCATCAGTCTCAATCACAGGCAATTCTTGATATGTTAGATATTGTTGCTGATGAGAAACATTTAAATATAAAGAAGGAAGTTTGTCATGTGGAATATAAAAGTCTTTTTCACAGGAGACTTTTCTTCATTGTTGCTCCTTTGCTTGCACCTTTTGCTCAAGGTAATATTTCATTTATGAAATATTACTTAAGTCCTGCATCATATGAGAAATTGAGTACACAATTTGCTGATGTTATTATTGCATGTGGCTCGGGAACTATTCCAATCAGCTTGTTTTTGAAAAGGGAAAATCAGGCTCGTGACATTGTTATTATGAAGCCGCCTTTTCCATACGACCTTTTTTCTCATGATGTTATGTTAATTCCGTATCATGACCGTTTTTCTAAGCATAGTGACAGAGTAATACGGCTTAGGACCGCTTTAAGCCCTACTCAGCCACGAAAGCTTACACAGGAAAGAGAAAAACTCGAGAGCCAATTACAGCTAAAGGATGAGAACGTAATGAGTGTTTTAATAGGTGGGGATACTAAAGATTATATCTACAACAAAGAGATGTTTACAAATACCATAGATTCACTCATTAAAATTGTTCGTAAGTATAGCTATACTTTACTCGTTACAACTTCACGCCGTACACGTCCAGATATTATCGAAGTTGTGAAAGCCAAATTATCTCAAGAGCCATTGTGTAAATTATTAGTTATTCCCACGGAGAAAAACATTAAAAATGTTGTATTCGGGATGATCGGTGTTGCTAAAATTATAGTTGTAACTGAGGATAGTATTTCTATGATTTCTGAAAGTGTACAATCAGGCAAACAGGTTCTTGTCCTAAAGATGGCATCCCGTGGCATGCCGCAAAAACATATACGGTTTCAAGAAAATTTAATACGTGAAGGTTTGATTAGAGTAAGCAAACATGATGGTTTGCTTGATAATTTTTCTGATTTGTTAGATAAGAAGAGTAAAGGTTATAATTTTCAGGAAGAAAAGGCTCGCGTATTTCATGTGTTAAGGAAAATTATATGAAAGTATTGCAGATACTACCACAACTTAATTACGGCGGCGTTGAAATCGGCACAATTGACTTAGCAAAGGCGCTTATTGAGAAAAAGCATAAAGCATATGTGATTTCTGGGGGAGGGGAGCTTGTTGGCGAGCTTATAAAAATTGGTGCTCATCATTATGAGCTTCCGGTACACAAGAAGTCCATAAAGACACTTGCCATGATTAATAAAGTACGTTCTTTTATAGACAAAGAGGGAATAGATATTGTACATGCACGGAGCCGCGTTCCGGCGTGGGTAGCATATTTTGCGACCCGTAAGTCTCGTGCAAAATTTATCACTACGTGTCACGGATATTATTCTACGCATTTTATGTCCAAGGTTATGGGGTGGGGAGAGAGAGTTATTGTTATATCCCGTACTATAGGACGTCATATGATCGATGATTTCGGCGTGATTCCTGAAAGAATAACATTAATACACCGTGGTATTAATATCGGAAAATATACCTTTGATGGGAATAGATACGCTCCTGATAGAATGCAGGCGAAGGAAAAATTTATTATTGTTAACGTAGGTCGCCTAACGCCGATTAAAGGACATGAATATTTTATTAAAGCAATCCATTTGGTATATCATCACTATCCTCAAATTGAGGCATGGATAATTGGCGGGGGGGCTAAAGGTAAAAAGAAGTATGAAGAAAGATTAAAAATTCTTGTTGAAAAATTAGGGATGAGTAATACGGTTAAATTTTTTGGTGTCGAAGAAAATATTCCGCAGCTTCTTAAAAAAGTTGATTTATTGGTACTCTCAACCACTTACCCTGAAGGATTTGGCCGTGTAATTGTAGAGGCGGGAGCGAGCGGTGTTGCTGTTGTAGCAACAAAGGTGGGAGGAGTGCCGGACATTATCGAGGATGGAAAACACGGGCTTTTAGTCCCGCCTAAAGATGAGTATAAAATGAGTGATGCTATTGTAAAAGTTATCCGCAACCAGCCTTTGGCTCGTACACTTGCTTTGAATTTACAAAAGAAAGTTGAAAGTGCTTTTACGGTTGAGAAAATGATTAACAAAACGATTGAAGTCTATGAGGAGGTCAGAGCTGAACGCAGAATTTTAGTAATAAAATTAGGAGCACTCGGCGATATAATTTTAGCAGTGCCCAGTTTAAGGATGATACGAAAAAAATATCCTAAGGGATTTATTGCTGTATTAGTAGATTCTAATTTAACATCATGTCTGGCAAAGTGTCCGTATATTGATGAAATTATCCCTTATAAACGAAATGATAAAAAGAGCCGCTTCCGTCACATGCGAATGATAATTAAAAAGGTAAGAAAATATTCGTTTGATGTTTCTGTTGATTTTCAAAATACGACAAAGACGCACCTTATGGCATTCTTGTCAGGAGTTACGGCCAGGTATGGGTACAGGCGTGGTATTTTCGGAAGATTTTTAACTCATGGAGTTGGCTCTTTTCGTGATCCTCTGCCTCCTGTACAGCATCAATTTCGTGTATTGAGTTTATTAGGAATCTCGGAATTAGACGAACAACTGGAATTATGGCCGCAGGAAGAAGACTATCATTATATTGATAATTTATTTGGTACTGCATGGGTTAATTCTAAGCAAAAGAAAGTTGGTTTGGTCTTGAGTGCAAGTCAAAGATGGGAGACGAAAAAATGGCCTATTGATTACTTTATTGAGCTTGCTAAGAAACTAATTCATGAATTAGGATGCATCATTGTGCTTATCGGAGATGAGAGGTGCCAAGACGAGCGTAATAGGTTCCGTTCTCATATTAAGGCTCAGGTGGTAGATATGATCGGTCGGACAACGATTAATCAGCTGGCTGCGTTAATGGATAGGATTAATTGTGTGGTCTCAAGTGATACTGCACCCTTACATGTTGCCAGCGCTATGAAAACAAAGATAGTTTCGTTATTCGGGCCTACAGATCCACGTAGACATATGCCGCCCGGGGGACATCATAAGGTTCTGAGACGGAATTTAGCCTGTTCCCCTTGTTATAAGGAGCGTTGTCCTGAGAATCATCATAGATGTATGAGAGAAATTAATGTTGAAGAAGTCTTTGAATCAGTAAAAACACAATTAGAATTATGAAAATTTTATTTTTAACAACTCATTTAAATACCGGCGGTATTAGCACATATATCGTAACCCTCACGAAATATTTGAAAAAGAGAGATATTAACGTTATTTGTGCCTCATCCGGAGGTATATTCACAACAGAACTGGAAAAGAACGGGATTAAACATTATGCTATTCCGTCGCGGACTAAAAATGAACTTCATATTAAACTCCTTTTTTCTTTTTTCAAAATAATTGAAATAATAGATAAAGAGGAAATAACCCATATTCACGCACATACAAGAATCAGTCATGTTTTAGGAAGTTTAGTGCAGAAGGTAAGGAAGGTACACTTGGTGACAACGTGCCATGGTTTTTATAAACGGCGGATATTGAGGAGGTTGTTTCCTGCCTGGGGGGATAGAGTCATAGCAATCAGTGATGCAGTACGCGAACACTTGGTTAATGATTTTAAAGTCAATAAATCAAAGGTATCATTAGTTTATAATGGAGTTGAACCTGAAAAGTTTGATGTGCATTTATCTCCTGATGATAAAAAAGAACTCCGAAGATATTATAAAATTGGTGAAGATGGAATCGTTGTAGGAGGTATCTCAAGATTAGAAAAGATTAAAGGATATCAATATCTTATTGGGTCAATTCCTGCTGTTCTTGAAAAGTATCCGAAGGTAAAACTTGTCTTAATCGGTGATGGTAAGTATAAGAAAAAATTACAAAAACTTGCGCGGAAACTTAAGGTTGAAGATAATGTTTTTTTCACAGGAAAGGTTGAAGATATTGCCGTAGCATTTGAACTCATAGATGTTTTTGTTCATCCCTGTATTTGGCAGGAAGGGTTTGGTCTTGCCGTATTGGAGGCTATGGCTGCCAGAAAACCTGTAATCGTGTCTGATCAGGGAGGATTGTATGCTATTGTTAAAGACGGAGTCAACGGATGGCTTCTGCCGGCGCGGGACGTAGAGGCATTAGGTGAGGCAATTATTAAGTTAATTGATAATCCGGAGTTGATGCGAAGCATGGGAGAACACAGCAGGAGAATTGCACAGGAAAAATTTTCTATGGAATTGATGACTACTGAAATGTTTAAAGTATATAAGGAATTGGAAGAGGAGTAAGTTGATTATTATTCTTAACTTGTGAGTATGAAGCAGGAACGAATTCTTATTTTTACAAAAAATTGGCTTGGTGACGTTATTTTCGAAGAACCTTTTATTAGGTCCTTAAAAAATAAATTTCCTGAATCATACATTGTGTGTGTAACAAACTATAGATGCAAGGATATTTTGGATGCTAATCCATATGTTGATGAAACAGTGGCTTTTGATGACCGCGGGAGGGATAAAGGCATTATTCCGAAAATCAGATTGATTTTTTTATTGAGGAAGAAAAAACTTACAAAAGCTTTTATTTTGCATCGCTCTTTTTCTAGGGCGCTGATTATCTTTTTTTCTTCAATACCCCAGAGGTATGGTTACGGGACAAAGAAAAGAGCCTTTTTGCTCACCTCTTCTATTAAGGAACCGAATGATAAATTGCATCGTATTGATTATTTTTTAAATATTTTAAAGGCCACTGGAAATTACGTAGATAAACCACATATGGATCGATATCAGTTTTATATAAAGGAAGAAGATAAAGAGTTTAGCGAAAATTTGTTACAATCTATTTCTTTAGCCCCATATACTTTTGTAAGTATTCACCCAGGAGCGAATTGGCCCCCAAAGAGATGGCCGAGGAAGAACATCATTGATTGCGTTAATAAAATTAATGAAAGGTATAATATCCCTATAGTTATTACGGGCGCCAAAGATGATGAAGAGGCTGCAAGAGAAATAATTTCTGCTGCCTCGGGAAGAAAACTAATTTCGTTATGCGGCAGGACAACTATTAGGCAACTTGGGGCTGTTTTTTCTTTTTCTTGTCTTGTTATCTCAGGCGATAGCGGTCCTTTGCATGTTGCAAGCGGTGTTGGCGTTCCAGTAATTGCTCTTTTTGGACCTACTGATCCTGATATAACTGGACCAAGGGGTAAGAAAGAGTATTTTATTATTAAAAACGTTCCCGCAAAGTGTAAAATTCCATGTTACGATGAGCAATGCAGTAGTAATGAATGTATGTCTGGTATAACAGCGGACAGTGTTCTATCAATTATAAAAAAGTATAATCTTCTTTAAAAATTATGAATTCCCAGAAAAAACAAATTCGTAAAATACTTATTATAACATTAAGTAATTTAGGGGATGTTGTTTTAACATTACCGGTAATAGCATCTCTTAGGAAGTCTTTCCCTAAAGCTGAGATATATGTTGCTCATTCTGAGAAGACACGCCAGCTTTTTGAAGGAAACCCTTTGTTTGCAGGGACTATTATTTATAAGAAAAACATTTCTGTCTTTCAGAGAATAAAATTCATTTTAAGATTACGTACTTTGAAAGTTGATTTTGTACTGGATTTTCGTAATACACTTATTCCTTATTTGTTAGGATGCCCCAGTAAAAGTTTATGGCTTAATGGGCGCTTACGTAAAATTCCCTCACGATACGAGCGTTATAAGCTTCTAAAGAAGCTGCTTTCTTTGCCTGATGTTGCTCCGTCTGATTTTCCTCTTTATGAGATAAGAGACAACGATTCATTAATGAGAAAGTTACATTCGAAGGGGTTGTTTAATTTGCAGAATATTTTGTTGGCCGCCCCTGGCGCCAGGCTCAAGACAAAAAGATGGCCTTCTCAATATTTTGCTGAGCTTATTAGAGATATTTTAAAAAAAGAAGATATGATTGTTGTTCTTGTAGGTGACTCCTTTGAATGCGACATCGCACAAGATGTCGAACGATTACTCGAAGGTTATGAAGTTATTAATTTGTGCGGTAAAATTAACCAAAAGGAGTTGGTTATTCTAATAGAGCGTGCACGTCTTGTTTTATCTAATGACAGTGCTGTTATGCACTTTTCTAACTATTTCCAAAGACCCACTGTAGCATTTTTTGGACCAACCAACGTTATTAAATACGGCACTTCTTTGCCTACATTACGTATTGCCAGACTAGATCTTGAATGTTCTCCGTGTGAGCAAAGTAAATGTTTTAGGAAAAGAGAATGCCTTGAAAAACTCATGCCTAAGGATGTGTTGCCTCTTGCATTAGAGTTATTGCAGGGACGGATATGAAAAACATTAATCTCAGTAATGTTAAAAAAATTTTAGTGACCAGGACTGATCGAATCGGGGACGTTATTTTAAGTACACCGGTATTTCAGGCATTAAAAGAGACTTTTCCCGCCGTCAAGATTTATGCACTTGTTCTTCCGGCTACTAGTGAAATATTGGAAGGCAATCCTTATATCGATAAAGTTTTAATCTATGATAAAAGAGGGAAACATAAGTCATTCTTTAAGACTCTGGCCTTTGCCCGCTCATTAAGAAAAGAAAAAATTGATATAGCCCTACATCTTCATCCTACAAATCGTATACATATTTTATCTTTTGTCGCAGGTATCCCGATACGGATTGGGTATAAAAAGAAATATCATTTTCTTCTTACTCATTCGATTGAAGAGCGGAAGTGGGAAGGGAAAAAACATGAATCGCTGTATAATTTTGATCTTTTAGATTTTTTACATGTAATTCCGCCTAAAGAAATGAAACCATTTTTTATAGTTAAAGAAAAAGATGAAAAAGCATTGGATTCAATTCTGCAGGAAGAAAAAATATCATTATCTTCTTATATAGTTTTATTTCCGGGTGCAAGTTGTCCCTCTAAAATGTGGCCCATTGATCATTTTATACAACTTGCTGATGTTCTTTATAGAAAATATAACATGCATATTGTTTTGGTGGGTGGTTCGCAGGATGAAGAAATAACCAGGAATATCGTTAGTCGAGTCAGTATACCTATTGTAAATTTAGCAGGGAAGTTATCCCTGAAAATGTTAGGGGTTTTATTAAAAAGAGCACGCATGCTGATTTCAAATGACAGCGGACCCGTGCATATAGCAGCTAGTCTTAATACTCCTGTGATTTCAATATTCGGACGCAGTGACAGCGGGTTAAGTCCGAACCGCTGGAGGCCTTTAGGCCAGAGGAGTTATTTTATTCATAAGAATGTTGGATGCCTTAAGTGCCTTGCCCATAATTGTGATAAGGAATTTTTATGCCTTAAGTCTATAACTGCAGGCGATATTCTTGAGATTATTGAAAATAGGGGTTTATTATAATTAAGAACAATTATTTTTTCTTTATAATTTTACATAAGCAGTTATATATCAATAACTTATAAAAATAATTTAACATTGTTTCATTGACACTTATTTTAACTGATGTTACAATTCCTACTTATTCTATTAACTTTATATAAAAGTGGCATCAGACACCATTTTTTAAAAGCAAGTACGTGAGGGAAAATTATGAATATAGTTATTACCGGAGGTGCTGGTTTCATTGGAAGTTGCCTTTTATGGAAATTCAATCAATCAGGCACATCCGATATAATTATTGTTGACGAATTAGGGTCATCAGAGAAATGGAAAAATCTTGTGGGTAAAAGGTTTGAAGACTATATTGATAAGAGTGTCTTTATTGATTATTTAACAGGGGGTGCATTTGATAAGAAAGTAGACTGCATCATCCATTTTGGCGCCTGCTCATCCACCACGGAGACCAATGCTGCTTATGTTATGGAAAATAATTACACTTATTCAAAGAAACTCGCTCAATGGGCAATAAAAAATAACAAGAGATTTTTATACGCAAGTAGCGCAGCTACATACGGGGCAGGGGAGCACGGATATTCCGATGAAGATGAGATAACATTGACTTTGAA
Source organism: uncultured bacterium (assembly GCA_964558015.1). Lineage (GTDB taxonomy): Bacteria > Omnitrophota > Omnitrophia > JAHJGZ01 > JAHJGZ01 > CAZLCT01. The sequence goes on from CAZLCT010000039.1 coordinate 17,447, forward strand.
TCCGTTAAATGTATATGGGTATTCAAAACATGCTTTTGATTTGTGGGTACTTAAGAATAATTTCCAGAATAAGTTTGTTGGATTCAAATTTTTTAATGTATTTGGACCAAATGAATACCATAAAGAGGATATGCGTAGTATGGTTCATAAGGGATATCAACAGGTAAAAGATAAAGGGAAAATCCGTCTTTTTAAGTCTTATAAAAAAGAATATGCGGACGGAGAACAGAAGAGGGATTTTGTTTATGTCAAAGATGCTGTTGAGGTAGTGTGGTATTTTTTTAATAATCCTAAACAAACAGGTATTTTTAATATTGGTACATCACAGGCTCATACTTGGAATGAACTTGCCAATGCTTTATTTAAAGCTTTGGGAATAAAACCTAATATTGAATATTTCGACATGCCTGAGACCTTAAGAGATAAATATCAGTATCTTACTGAAGCTGATGGTTCAAAACTCCAAAAGGCCGGATTTACTTCTTACTTTTGTAATTTTGAAGATGCTATTAAAGATTATGTAAATATTTTACAGACGTCAAAATATCTGTAAATATAAAATCATGAAAAAACAAATTACTTTTACAAAGAAAAAGATGAATCGATTAACGGGAGTTATTAATAAGTTCCGGGATGCAAAAATCCTTGTTCTTGGTGATTTTATACTCGACCAATATATTTGGGGAAATGTTTCACGCATATCACCTGAGGCTCCCGTGCCAGTAGTAGATATTAAACGTGAGACTTATCTTCCGGGGGGGGCACTAAATGTAGGCAATAATATAAGGACATTAGGTGCAACTGTATTGCCCTGCGGAGTTGTTGGAAGAGATATTTGGGGAAGGATGCTTCTAAAAAGGGTCAAAAGTGAGGGAATAGATACCAGCGGGATAATTGTTGATTCATCAAGGCCGACGACATTAAAGACTCGGGTTATTGCTCATTCTCAGCAGGTTGTAAGGTTTGACCGTGAAAGCACGGAGGAGATTTCCGAGAAGGATATGAATAAGATAGTCAATTTTTTCCGAAAAAAAATTAACGATGTTGACGGCGTGATTATTGAAGATTATGGAAAAGGAGTTATCAATCCTGAATTATTAAGGTATATCGTGAAGATGGCGGGTAAATATAATAAGTTTGTTGCAGTTGATCCCAAGGAAAAGAATTTTAAGTATTATAAGAATGTTACAATCATTACGCCTAACAAAAAGGAGGCATATAATGCTTCCGGCCGCTCGCTTGAAGATCGACATACCTCAATTGAAGATGTTGGACGGTTACTTCTTAGGCGGCTAGGATGCAAAGCAGTACTTATTACTCTTGGTGAGGAAGGCATGGCACTTTTTGAGAGGAGTGGAAAGATTTCAAAAATTCCTACTGCTGCAAAAGAAGTGTTTGATGTTTCTGGTGCTGGGGATACTGTTATTGCAGTATTGTCTTTAGCCATGAGTTCAGGAGCAGATTTTAATGAAGCCGCATTGATAGCTAATTGTGCAGCCGGCATTGTAGTAGGAAAGGTAGGAGCCGCGTCTGTAACTAAAGATGAACTGCTTTCGTCTTTTAAGTAATAGCAATTTATACTTAAATTTAATTTTTCAAAAAAGAATATTTATAAATTTTAATAAAGATAAGAAGGGATTTTATGAAAGCTCTAGGGGTAATACCGGCACGTCTTTATTCTACGAGGTTACCGGAAAAATTAATAAGAAAAGTATGTGATAAATATATATTACAGCTTGCTTGGAGAAAGGCATGTAATGCACGTAAGTTATCAAGAGTTATTATTGCGACCGACCATGTAAAGGTGAAAAATGTAGCCGAATCATTCGGCGCAGAGGTCATGATGACAAAAGAAACACATCAAAGTGGAACTGACCGTGTTGTTGAAGTCGCAAGAAAATTTAATTATCCTATTATCGTGAATATACAGGGAGATGAACCTCTTATGCGTTCCGAATCCATCGATAAATTACTGGGTATCTTTCAAAAAGAAAGAACTACTCAGATGGCAACGCTGTGTTTTCGCAGCAGGGATAAAAAGATGTACAATAATCCTAATGTGGTAAAGGTTGTTAAGGATAAAGATAATAATGCAGTTTATTTCTCCCGCCTTCCCATCCCTTTTTTTAGGGAAACTAAGGAGATCGAATTTTTAAAACATTTAGGTATTTATGCATACCGCCGTTCGTTCTTATTGAAAGTCCCCCGTTTGAGGAAATCTATTTTAGAAGATGCAGAGAAACTTGAACAGCTCCGTATTTTAGAAAATGGTTATAATATTAAAGTACTTGAAGTGGTACATGATTCTGTTGGTATCGATACTTTAGATGATTTAAATGAGGTAGAGAGGATATTGTCAAGGTGAGAGATATTATGGTGCGTAAAGTAAAAACTGGTAATATTGCTTTTGGAGAAAAAAGTATTTTTGTTTTCATCGGTGGGCCTTGTGTGATAGAGGATGAATCAAGCGCTCTTTTTCATGCTGAGGAGTTACTTAATATCAGTTATGATTTGAAAATTCCTTTTGTATATAAATCTAGTTTTGACAAAGCAAATCGCAGTTCGCTTTATTCATATCGAGGCCCTGGGATTAAAAAAGGGTTGGATATATTGGAAAAAGTAAAAAAGAAGTTTAACGTTCCAATTTTAAGTGATGTGCATTCTGTTGAGGACATACGAATTGTAAAAGATGTGTTAGACATTATTCAAGTCCCGGCATTCTTGTGCAGGCAGACTGACATTATTGTTTCGGCAGCAAAGGCAGGTAAAATTATTAATGTTAAAAAAGGGCAATTTCTTTCCCCTTGGGAAGTCTCAAATGTTATTGAAAAAATTATATCACAGGGGAACAAAAATATTTTGATAACTGAGCGTGGATTTAGTTTTGGATATAATAATTTAGTAACTGATTTTAGATCGATTCCCATTATTCGTCAAATGGGTTATCCTGTTATTTTTGATGCAACACATTCTGTTCAAATGCCCGGGGCAGGCGGAAATGCATCGGGTGGTAAGAGGGAGTATATTCCGGTACTATCAAAATGTGCTATTGCCGCGGGTGCGGATGGTATTTTCTTAGAAGTCCACAGGAGTCCTAACGAGGCAAAGTGCGATGGACCTAATTCCCTACCATTAAAGGAATTAAAGAATCTTTTAAAAGTGCTTATTGAGATAAAAAAGGCTATAAATATTAAGTGATAAATCATTAAGAGGATTTATATATGAGACAGGAACTTGCAAAAAAAGTACTTTCAATTGAAGCTGATGCAATAAAGCGATTGATTGATGTTATAGATAAGAATTTTGACGAGGCAATAGATATTATGTTCAATTGTAAAGGTCGGATAATTGTAACAGGAATGGGGAAGCCTGGGATTATCGGCCGCAAGATTGCTGCTACTTTGGCCTCAACAGGAACACCGAGTTTATTTTTGCATCCGGCGGAAGCCATTCACGGTGATTTAGGTATGGTTATAAAAGATGATGTTGTTTTGGCTATATCACACAGCGGGGAAACTGAAGAAATTGTTAAACTTTTGAATACTATTAAAAAGATTGGTACAAAATTAATATCAATAACGGGTAATATTAATTCAACCTTAGCTCGGAATAGTAATATTGTTCTTCATACCTATATTGATAAAGAAGCTTGCCCTTTTGGATTAGCACCGACTGCTTCAACCACAGCCCAACTGGCTATGGGTGACGCTCTTGCACTTGCCCTTTTAGATAAAAGGGGATTTAAACCAGAAGATTTTGCCTTTTATCATCCCGGCGGTAGTTTGGGAAAAAAACTACTTAAGGTTAAAGATATTAACCTTAAAGGGGAT
>CAZLCT010000040.1:0-21237 GCA_964558015.1 uncultured bacterium
TAAAAAAATAAATAACAAACAACAATTAACCGGTGAGGACCTTAGTATATTAAGTGCTATTATGTGTGCATTGGACTCAAAAAAAGAGAGAATAAATTATATTTTTATTTTCGGACTCTCAGCTGTTACATTAATTATAGCCATTTATATTGATGTCTTTAAATAAAGTTTAATTTAATAACAATTCTGCGATACGAATAAGGAGATATGAATGGATAATATAAGTAAAGTTGTTACGATAGGATGTTCTGGATGCGGCGCATTAGCTTCAATGATGATTAAAAGATTAAACCCATCTATTGATGTAACTATAATTCGGGAACAAAATGAAAAGGGTTTGCTTACGAGATGTGCAACTCCTTATATATGTTGCGGTGATGTTATGGTAGATCCTTCCTATAAGGATGATAAGATTTTTACCGAAAAGGGTATAAAATTGGTAAATAAAGCTGCTGTTGAAATAGATAGAAGTAAAAAGAGAGTTAAAACGGTTGATGGAAATTATTATTCGTATGATAAGCTTGTTTTAGCAACAGGCGCAAAACCAGTAATACCACCTATTAAAGGAGTTGATTTGCAAGGTGTTTATACACTCCGAACTAGCTCAGATGCAGTAAATATTCTCAATTGGATTAATTCAAAGAGAGTTAGGAGTGTAGTTTTAGTAGGCGCAGGCGCGATAGGTATTGAAAAAGCATATTTGCTTTCTAGACAGGGGTTAAAAGTTACAATTGTAGAAATGCTCGGCAATATTATGTCGAATATTTTAGATCCGGACATGGCAGATGAAGTCGAGCAATATATGAAAGATAAAGGAATTGATTTAAAATTGAATCAGAAAATCACGGCTATTAATGGAGAGAAAAATGTCCAGAATGTAAGTTTGTCATCAGGCGAAAAGATTGACACTGATATGGTTGTTATTTCTGTTGGTGCGCGTTGTAATATTGATTTAGCACGACAGGCGGGGTTAGAGCAAGGAAGACTAGGCTTAAGGGTGAATCAATTTTTACAGACATCGGATCGAGATATATATGCTGGTGGGGACCTTATAGAATACAACCATCATGTTACATCTCAACCTGCATTGGGACAATTGCGTCCAAATGCTGTTATTTCAGGAAGAATTATTGCAAAAAATATTTTGGGTTTTAATGTAACTTTTCCACCGTTAATAAATAGTTTTTGTACAAAATTCTTTGATAAATCTATTGCAGGGGCTGGAATTACAGAGCAGGAGGCGAAAAAAGAGGGAATTGATGTACTAACAGCAAAACAAATATCTTCAAGCAAACATTCTATGATGCGTGAGAAAAAACCTTATGTTGTAAAATTGATATTTGAAAGGAAAACTAAACAGTTGATAGGTGGGCAAATAGTCAGTGATTCAGAGTGTCCAGTAAGATATATTGACCTTATTGCACTGGCAATAAGATGTGATTTAAAGGTATTGGATTTAACTACAATAACATGTGCTGGGCAACCTGAATTATCACCAGACCCAGGTAAAGAGCCAGTAGCTTTAGCTGCTGAGGAGGCTTTTGAAGAATTATATAAAAGTTAATCAAAATCAAAAGCTCTTTTGGGGAATAAAAAATGAAAAAAGTATTCAAATATTGTCCGTTTTGTAAATGTAAATTGTGTAAAGTATCTGCAGAGGGTCGTATAAGATTAGCATGCAAAAAATGTGGTTGGATTAATTATAATAATCCCTTGCCTGTTGTTGTTTGTGCTGCAGTAAGGTCTGATAAAAAAATACTCATAGTAAAGAGAAATCATGAACCAGGAAAAAATAAATGGTCATTGCCTGGTGGTTTTATAGAGTATGATGAAAAACCTGAAAAAGCTTGTCTGCGAGAGCTAAAAGAGGAGACAGGTGTAGAAGGAGAAATAATAAAACTAGCAGGGGTATATTTACGAAGGGTAAATATTTATGGTTCTTTAATAGTCATTGGTTATTTAAGTAATGTTATTAAAGAAAATATACATATAAATAATGAGATAAAGGAGGCAAAATTCGTTGATGGTAATGATATCCCATATATTCCTTTTTATGCCCATAGAAGAATAATAAAACATGCAATTAGTGTATTTAATTAACATAATTATGTATTATAAAATTTAAAAAAATATTGAAGAAATTGATTTACAAATTGTAATCAATCCGTATAATAAACCTTTATATTGCGATATTTAAATAATCAGCCCTTCGACCTCATCCCCTTTGGGGACTTCGCTCAGGGCAAGATATAAATAATTGGTCAGGTAGCTCAGTCGGTAGAGCAAGGGACTGAAAATCCCTGTGTCGACGGTTCGATTCCGCCCCTGACCACTCTACTTCGCTCAAAAAGGCCGGGAAATAACCCGGCCTTTTGAGCTTCGTAGCAATGGTCATCAGTGAGGTTAATATTATGTACTATGTTTACATCCTAAAAAGTATATCGAATAAAGAGCGTATCTATATTGGGTTGACAACAGACATTCACAGGCGGCTTGATGAACACAACGAAGGACGCTGTACCTACAGTAAACGTTATGCTCCATGGAAATTAGAGACGTATCTTGCATTTTCTAATAAAAAACTTGCTAAGAATTTTGAAGTTTATTTAAAAGCTGGCTCAGGGCAAGCATTTTTTAAGAAAAGACTATTACCAGAACGATAAGGCATGATAAGGTGCTTCGTAGCTCAGGATGAGCGAAGAAGACCACCCCTGACCACCAAAAAACCCACCATTAATTTGGTGGGTTTTTTATTTTTGGCATTAGTTATGCAATATTGAAAAAAATAGTAAACATTAGTTTATAATATTTAACGTTTATTATTTAATCTCAAAATTTGATTTAAAACATAAGTCTATAATTGATAGACACATTCGTAAAATGTAGATATTGGCATATTTTATGCAATTTGCTATTGACGATATCCTTTTTTTGTTTTTAAAAGTTAATATAGAACAAAATATACAACAAAATATTCAGAAACAAAGTTATTGTATTGGAATATAAGGAATAGGTGTGTTATGAATATTTTATTATACACATTTAAGTTGAGAGGTCGAAACATTTACAATTAATGAAGGAAGGAGTAAAAGGGATGAAAAAGATTTTTTTGACAACGTTAGTAACAGTATTTGGTATTTTTGTGGCAGGGAATGCCATGGCACTTGTCTACACCCCCAGTCTAAGTGATTTAGATACTTTTTATGAAGTTACTACTGGAACTTTGAACGGTCCTGATGTAAGTCCTATAACTTCAGGAGGAGAAGTTGGTCCAACTGGTAATTTTAATGTTACAATCCCATCTGGTGGTTGGGGAGATGTACAGATTGGGCGAGATGCTAGTATCGAAGGACCAGGTTCTGCTTATTACAGTGGGAGCTGGGCCGATTTATCTGCATACGATACATATGAGCTGTTCATGACAAACATTTCTACAACAAATGATTGGTTTATGGCAAATATTTATCTTAACACAGGTTGGACAGATGCACCATGGAGTGAGACTGATTATTACTACCAAAACACTTGGACGTGGGTAGCACCAGGAACAACTGAACGTTTGGTATTAGATTTAGCAGCAGCTGTTTCAGTAGGTGGAGGTGGTGGAGCAGGCCACACTATCGACAATTTAACACATGTAAGTTCGCTTGGTTTTAATATTGGTACAAATTATGGTTGTGGTGATTATTTTGGAAACGAATTAGATGGAAAAGCAACACCTGTACCAGAGCCGACAACACTTGCATTGTTAGGTTTGAGTGTAATAGGTCTTAATTTTAGACGTAGGAAATAAAAATTTTATTTAAATACAGAAATAAAAAGGCTAGGTCCAATATTCTGCGGAATAAATGTTTAGATATTAGTTGAAGCTTTATTGCGCAGATGTAGGACGTAGCCTTTTTTGCGATCGGGAGTTTTAAAAACAACTATATTTCAAAATAATTATTTCTATAAATATTTTATAGAAGACATTGTTTAAAATAAATTACACAAGTTTATTTTAATAAACAAAAATAAGAACGTCTTATAAAATTTGATAATTATAATTAGTTTAATAAAAACGAGATACAAAAATATAAAAATTGGTCTGGAATTTGCTTAGCTAGTTGCATGGAAGAACTATATCATAATTTAGAAATGTGGCAGAGAGCAAATAGTATTTGTTTGAAAGTATTTAAATTATCAAATGACCTACCTTCAAAAGAAAGATTAAGTTTATTTCATTTGATTAGAAATACATCAGAAAATATACCACTAAAAATAGTAAATGGGTCTACGTCAAAACATATAAATGAGTATATTGAGAAATTAAAAGAGGCATATGACCTTTTAATTAAACTCAAGACAGAAATTCTTATTTCAAAACATTTACAGTATATAACAACAAAAGACCTTAAGGCCCTAGATGTTGAATTAAATGAACTTATTAAATTATTGTATTCTATGATTAATAGTCTTAAGTTGAAAATGTATGCTCTAAATTATTCATTTGCTTATTGTTCACCTCCATTTGGTCTTAATTAAACTCTCCTGTTCATCTTTAAATATTCTTGTAAAATAATCAAAAATTATATACACTAACATATTAATATTATTGATTTTATATTTATTTCAAAAAGGAATATTGATATGAAACATATTATAGGTATTGATATAGGCGGTACTAAAATTTCAATTGTAATTGGTACTAACCAAGGAAGGATAATCGATAGTTATAAAATAAAGACAAAACACAAAAAAAAGGTTTTTGAAAGTATTAATGAAATAATTGATACTGTTAAGACGATAATAGAGCATAATAAGATAAAAAGGAAGGATATTTTAGGTATTGGTGTTGGTATTCCAGGACCAGTAGGTGAAAAAATAGGAATTATTCAGGATGCACCAAATCTTGAAGGGTGGAACGGAATAAATATAAAGAGGATTTTAGAAAGTAAATTTAAAATGCCTGTATTTTGCAATAATGATGCAAATTCTGCATGTATAGCTGAAAAATTATTCGGGAACGGGATGAAAGTTAAAAATCTTATATATATTACTATTTCAACAGGTATTGGCAGTGGAATTATAATTGACGGGAAAATTGTTATGGGCGCCGATAATAATGCTGGTGAATTTGGGCATATTACTGTTGAGCCAAACGGGCCTAAATGTAAATGCGGGAAGAGAGGGTGCCTTGAAGCACTATCTAGCGGAACTGCCATAGCAAATGCGGCATATGATTTATTAAAAAAACCGCATATTATAAAATATTATAAGAATGAATATGCATACAAAAGATATTTAACAATATCAAAAGGTAAATTCAAATTGCCGTTAAAAAGTAATTTACTACAATATAGTGGTAAAAGGGAAAAAGATATTCGTGCGGAAGATATTTTAAAATGTGCCAAGAAGGGAGATCAGCTTTCACGTTATATTTATTGGAGAGCCGGATATTATTTCGGCGTTGGAGTAGCAACATTAATTCAGCTCATAAATCCACAGATGATTTGTTATGGCGGAAGTGTTGTTGATGCAGGAAGTTTATATTTTAGACCAATGAGATTAGCGCTTAAAGAGCATTCATGGTCAAAACCGTTGAAATCATGCAGAATTGTTAAAGCAAAACTTGGAAAAGATGTAGCAGATGTTGGTTCAATTAGTTTAGTTTTATTTCATTAATAATATTCTATAATACGCGCCTATAGCTCAGCTGGATAGAGCGTCAGACTTCTCCGCCACAGGATGTGACGGATTCGCCAATTCTCAGGATGAGAGAATTGGCGAAGAATCTTTGTTCTTTTTGTACAAGCATTTTGCAGGAATTAAATAAGAAACAATATAATACGCGCCTATAGCTCAGCTGGATAGAGCGTCAGACTTCGAATCTGCAGGCCGGAGGTTCGAATCCTCCTAGGCGCGCTTTTTAAACACGGATCAACACGAATCAAAACACTAATTTACACTAATAAACAGACGGATTAACATTGATAATATGAAAATAAAATTAATTAACTTTATTTTAATTATTCTTTTATGCTCAAGTTGTGCCTCTAATAAAGAGGATATTTTTACAGTATCTGAAGATCAAACAAATCTTTTTGAGAATGTTCCAAAATCGAATCTAGCTGAAGTAAAATACGGATATTCAGTTTATCTAAAACTTTTGGCAGAAAATGATATTGTAATAAACAGAGTTGAAAAAGCTGACGTACACGAAATTGGTAAACGTTTAGCAAGACATGCAACACGCAGGGGTTTTCCATATGTTTTTACTATTTTAAATGATGAGAGAATATTTGCTTCATCAACACCCGGTGGGTTTGTTTATATAACAAGTGGCATGTTATATTATCTGGACAATGAAGAAGAAATTGCGGCAGTGCTTGCGCATGAGCTTGCTCAGACACAGAAAAGACGTATGGATTATACAAAGAAAAAACATTTAGCTAATTTAGTAGAAGATGTATCAGGTTATGCACCTTATGTATTTGGTCCAGCTGGAATAGCTGTACCTAAAGGTGTGAAACTTATTAATAATGTTTTATTGAAAGAAGCATCTCGTGTTGATAGGACAATGGAATCTGATAAGTTGGCATGTTTTTATTTACGAAATGAAGGATACACTACAGAAGCATTGTTAGATGTCATTAAAAAGGTAGCAACATCTGAGGCAAAATTACATAGTAAAATTGTAGATTATCAAAGGCTGAGGCCTGTTACTGATGAGAGAGTTAAAAATTTGAAAGAAATAATTAGGGGTGAGAAATAACGTGTGTAAAAGAATACTATGTCTAATTAAAATTTACCTGATTTGTTCTTTATTAATAATAAATTTCGGATGTGCGAGGACAGAGGAAAATAATCAGGTTCAAAAACATGTACCAAATATTACGTACAGTAACTTCAATTATTCAAAACAGGATTTGGAAGAAATTTATATAGGATCTGAAATACACAGAGAAATTACGGCACAATTTTCAACCTATAAAAATGAAGAAATTGAAAAGTATGTTAATGAAATAGGAAACAATCTAATAAGTTATGCAAATAGGAAGGTACTCCCATATCGGTTTACTATATTATATGACGAACGTATGTATGCAACTGCTGCTCCAGGCGGTTTTATATATATAACGACAGGCTTAATAAATTTTCTTGATAATGAAGCAGAGCTTGCCGGCGTGTTGGCCCATGAAATTGGAAGCATTCAATACAGTGATCCCCGTATTTCAAATAAGAAAAAAGTATTAGAAAATATTACACAAACAGGTACTGCAGTTGCTCCTATGTTTGGCTCTTACGGTACAATGGCTGCGATTGGTCTGCAAATGTTAAATGCATATATGTTTAATGAAAGATCCCCTGAGGATAGGGTATTTGATGCTGATAAACTTACGTTGGAATACTTATTAAATGCTTCATATGATCCCCAAGGGTTTATTGACTTTTTGTATAAAATTATTTATACCGATTCGGATGAAAGAAAACTTCTTTTTCATTATTTAGTTTCACACCCAATAAGTATGGATAGAATGAACGCCATTAATGAAAATTTTAAAAATTTAGACCTTGAAGGAAAAAATTTTGATGTAGGTAGAGATAGATTCTTACAGATAACCAAGCCCATAAGGAACATATACCTCGAACATTAAACTATTCTATTTTGTCTTTAATTTGTAATTATTTAAATATAAAGAGTATCAGTTGACAAAAAAAAATACTTTTGGTAAAATCCCACTTTCTTATTAAATGTATACGTGTGCATGGATTAAGTATTTAATAACATAACTTCTTTTTTTTACAATAGCTTACAAAATATTATGCCCGCATAGCTCAGCTGGGAGAGCACCTGACTCTTAATCAGGGTGTCGTAGGTTCGATCCCTACTGCGGGTAAATATAATTGTTCTTTATAAAATAAGCTTCTTTGTAATTTAAATTGATTAAAATAAATCTTATAAAAGAATTAAGAGGCTAAGAAGCTAAATATGCGAGGGTGGCGGAATTGGCAGACGCGCATGACTTAGGATCATGTACCATATGGTATGCGGGTTCAACTCCCGCCTCTCGCAAAGTCACGGATAGGCACTGATTTTAAACGGATTAACACTGAAGAGCATATGTGTGCCGTTAAAATAGATAAAATTGTATATATGATGATCTTTGAGTGATTTTTAAAATAAAGCGAGCGTAGCTCAGTTGGTAGAGCCCTACCTTGCCAAGGTAGTTGTCGTGGGTTCGAACCCCATCGCTCGCTCCAAATATTTTTCGAAAAAGGGTTCGATTTGAAATAAAAATTTACACAAAATAGTTTTCTAAAAGGTATTAATTTATGAAAAGTGAAGTAAAAGATATTAACCAATGTATGAAAGTTCTGACAATAGATGTAACTCCACATATAGTGAAGGAGTCATTTGATCAATTTTATAATGAAATAAGTAAGACGGCCAAAGTCCCTGGTTTTCGTGCAGGCAAAGTACCACGTAATGTCTTGACTATGCATTACAGTAATCAAGCTCGTGAAGAAGTTTTGAAAAGACTTGTTTCATCATCTTATCATCAGGCAGTTCAGAAACATAACATAAATCCAGTAGGATATCCAGTTTTCGAAGATATAGATTTCAGCAATGATAAACTTTCATATAAAGCTAAGATAGAGACAAAGCCTGTAATAAAATTAAAGAAGTATAAAAACATATCTGCTAAAAGAGAAAAGTTTGAGGTTAGTGATAGTGAAGTACAAAATGTAGTTGACAATATTTTAGAAGGATATGCAAAGTATATACCGATTGAAGACAGAGGATTGGAAATCGGAAATTATGCAGTATGTGATATCGAAAGTATCATTGAAGGGGAGAAACCTGAACTTAAAAAAGATGAATGGGTCGAAATACGTGAGAATGATCTTATAAAAGGATTTGCTGAACAAACAATAGGGATGAAGCCCGGTGATGAAAAAGAGATAAATGTAAAAATATCAGAAAAGTTTCCTAATCCTAAAGTTCAAGGCAAGAAAGCTGTATTCAAGGTAAAAATAAAGGACATTAAAGAAAAGAGAATGCCTGAATTAACGCCTGAGCTACTGAAGGAAATCGGCGATTATTCTTCTGTGGATGACCTTAAGCAGGCAATCCGCAAAGATTTAGAGGAGAGGAAAAAAAACGATAACGAGTATAAATTAGAACGTTCCCTTTTAGATATAATTGAGGGGGATTTAAAATTTGATTTACCTGAAACTATAGTCCAAAATCAACTGAGCCGGATGGTAAAAGATGCAAGCGATAATATGCTTAAGAGGGGATTCACTAAGGAAGAGGTGTTAGAAAAAGAAGAAGACTTAAGGAAAGAATTTTTAAATGAAGCGAGGCGTCAGGTTAAAGTAGCTTTTATTTTAGATAAAATAGCAGAGCTTGAAAATATTAACACTGAAGAGGCTGATATTCAAGGTAGATTTATGAAAATTTCACGACAAACCGGACAGCCAGTCGAAAAAATAAAAGAATATTATAAATCAAATAATTTATTAGAATCTTTGTTTGCTGAAATTAGAAACCAGAAAGTAATTGATTTTATAAAAGATAATGCAGAAATATTATAAATGAAGCAAGAACTTATGGAATAAAATGAACATAAGTTTTATTCGTAAGATACTTTATGTCGAACATTGTACTCCATAAAGTATGTGCTCATGAAAGGAGGGATTTCAATGGGATATTTAGTTCCGATGGTTGTAGAGCAGTCAGGAAGGGGAGAACGTGCATATGATATTTATTCGAGGCTTTTAAAAGACAGAATCGTTTTTATAGGTACACCTATTGATGATGCAGTGTCGAATATTATTATTGCCCAATTGCTTTTCCTGCAAATGGAAGATCCTGAAAAAGAAATTAATGTTTATATTAATTCACCGGGGGGTTCTGTTACAGCAGGGTTGGCTATATATGATACGATGCAATTTGTCAGACCTGATGTTTGTACATATTGTGTTGGACAGGCTGCCAGCATGGGTGCTTTATTGCTTGCAGCAGGCACTAAAGGGAAACGTTATTCATTGCCCCATGCACGTGTTATGATACATCAGCCTTGGGGTGGCACACGAGGCAGTGCCTCCGATATCAGCATTCAAGCAAAAGAAATATTAAAATTAAAGGGTAAATTAAACGACATACTTGCTAAACATACTGGTCAACCACTGAAAAAAATAGAAGAGGATTCTGATCGTGATTATTTTATGTCTTCATTAGAATCAAAAGAATATGGCATAGTTGATGAAGTTATAGAAGCAAAATCAGATCTTCCTAAAGATAAATCTAAAGATAAGGGGAAGAAATAAATTTTTAAAAAAAATAAGGAGGTTTACCTTGCTTAAGAAGAATTTTTTATTGTCACCAGGGCCTTCAAAGGTTCCTGAATCCGTTATGCTTGAGATGGCAGAGCCTATTTTCCATCACAGAACTCCTCAATATCAAAAGATATTTTCAGAAGTAACTACTGATTTAAAATATGTTTTCAGAACCCAAAACGACGTGTTTGTTTTTTCCTCCTCCGGAACAGGAGCGCTTGAAACATCGATATCTTCATTTCTATCTAAAGGTGATAAAATTATTACCATAAATGGAGGTAAATTCGGTCAACGTTTTGGTTTGATAGCAAAATCATTTGGGATTGAAGCAGATGTAATTGATGTTGAATGGGGTAAAGCAATTGATCCTGATGTGATTAAGGATAAACTTTCAAAAGATAAGAATATAAAAGCTGTGTATACCACATTATGTGAAACTTCTACGGGTGTTTTAACCGACATAAAAAAAATAGGTGAAATAGTTGCAAAAACCGATGCTATTTTGGTAACCGATGCAGTAAGCGGTCTGGTTGCTGATAAACTTGATTCCGACCAATGGGGTGTTGATGTGGTCGTTTCTGGTTCTCAGAAAGGATTTATGCTGCCTCCTGGCTTAGCTTTTTTGAGTTCCAGTAAAAAGGCCTGGAAATTAGTTGAGCAATGTAAAAGCCCATCTTTTTATTTTGACCTTAAGAGGTATAAAAAATCATTAGACAAGAATGATGTACCGTGGACCCCTGCAATTACATTAATTCTTGGTTTACAAAAAGTGTTAAAGATGATTAAAGAAGAAGGCATAGAAGAAGTTTGGTCGCGTCATGCAAAATTAGCTAAAGCAACTCGTGCTGCTATGCAGGCTTTAGGACTGGAACTTTTATCAGCTTCTCCTTCGAACGCTGTTACTGCTGTTAAAATACCGGATTCTGTTGATGGAGGAAAATTAGTGAAAACTATCCGTGATGATTTAGGTGTGACTCTGGCTGGAGGGCAGGAACACTTAAAGGGTAAAATATTCAGAATCGCACATATGGGTTATTGTAATCAATATGACGTTATCGTTGGTATAGCAGCAGTGGAGGAAGGATTTAAAAAGTTAGGATATGATTTAAAGACAGGTGAGGGTGTGAAGGCATTTCAGAAATCATGGTTAAGTTGATTTTGATAAAATAATAGTCACTTTTTAAATTAAGGAGTATTAGAAATATGAAAATATTGGTAAGCGATAAACTTGGCAGCAAAGGATTGGAGATATTGAAAAAAGAAAAAGCAGTTTCCTTTGACGTTAAAACAGGCCTGCCTAAGGAAGAGCTAAAAGAGGTTATTAAGGCCTATGACGGCATAATAATCCGAAGTGGTACGAAATTGACAAAAGAAGTGTTAGAGTCGGCAGATAAGTTAAAAGTCGTAGGGAGAGCTGGTGTTGGTGTGGATAATGTAGATTTACCTACTGCTACGAAAAAAGGTATTATTGTTATGAACACGCCCGGAGGTAATACCGTTTCAACATGCGAGCATACAATTGCCATGATTTTATCACTTAGCAGAAAGATTCCCCAAGCAGCAGCTTCTCTAAAGGGGAAAGAGTGGGCTCGCAGTAAATTTTTAGGGTCTGAGTTATATGGAAAAACCTTAGGTATTGTGGGTTTTGGACGTATCGGTAAAGAAGTAGCAAAACGCATGCTCTCTTTCGGTATGAAAATATTAGTGTATGACCCATTTATGTCACCGGAAACGGCTCCAAAGATGGATGTGCAATTCGTTTCTTTTAAAGAATTGTGTAAAAATGGTGATTATATTACTATGCATACGCCTAAAACTGAAGAAACCAAGCATATGTTTAATAAAGAAACTTTTAAAGACATGAAAGACGGAGTATGTATTATAAATTGTGCAAGAGGCGGAATTATAAATGAATCTGACCTTTATAATGCAATAAAAGATGGCAAAGTAAAAGGCGCAGCCCTAGATGTATTTGAATCTGAGCCACCCAAAGACAGCCCGTTGCTGGAACTTGATTCAGTAGTGGCTGTTCCTCATTTAGGTGCTTCAACGGCAGAGGCTCAGGAAAATGTTGGAATAGATGTGGTTGAGCAGGTAATAGATGCACTTTTAGGAAAAGAAGTAAGAAATGCTGTTAATCTTCCTTCCTGTGATGCTGAAACTATGAAGGCACTTGGCCCATGGATAACATTAGCAGAGCGTATGGGATTATTTCTTACACAGATAAGCGGGGCTGAAAACTTGAGTTGCATAACGATAAAGTATAGCGGTGAAGTAACGGATTTCCAAATTAAGCCATTGACACTAGCTTTGATAAAAGGAATTTTTTCACCCATACTGGAAGGTGAAGAAGTAAATTATGTAAATGCACCATATATAGCAAAGGAGCGCGGAATCGAAATAATTGAGACAAAAACTTCACAACTGGGTGATTTTACAAACGCAATTTATGTTGAGGTTAAAACCGGGGATAAAACAACATCTGTTGTTGGTACTTTATTCGGAAATAATGATCCACGTATAGTTCGGATAAATGATTATCATATTGATGCTGATCTAAGGGGTGTTATGTTGATCATTTATAATCAGGACAAACCCGGTGCAATAGGTGAGATAGGTACTATTTTAGGCGAAAATAAAGTTAATATAGCTGAAATGACGCTTGGAAGGATGAAAGAAGGGGATGTAGCAATTACAATAATTAATTCCGACCAGGAAATCCCTAAAAATGTTTTAGATAAAATAAAGAAACTAAACAAAATTGTTGATGCATTGGTTGTAAGCCTTTAATGACAACAATTAGTGTGAAAAAGAATTACTATATTTATACGAGAATGGAGGAAAAACTTTGCCAAATATTGTATGTGTGGGAGCACAGTGGGGAGACGAGGGCAAAGGCAAAATAATTGATGTACTTGCCAAAAAGGCTGATTATATTGTCCGGTATCAGGGTGGTAATAATGCCGGACATACTATAGTTGTTGGAAAAAAAAAGTTTATCTTACATCTGATACCTTCCGGTATATTACACCCACAAAAAAAATGTGTTATTGGCAACGGTGTTGTTATTAACCCGGAAGCACTTTTTACGGAAATTGACTTCCTAAAAAAGAATAATATTAGTATAAAGGGCAGGCTTTTTATAAGTGACCGCGCCCACGTTATTTTTCCTTTCCATCCGCTTATTGACTCACTCCGTGAAGATAAAATAAAAAATAAAGCCAAAATAGGTACTACAAAAAGAGGAATTGGACCTTGTTATAGTGATAAAATGATGAGGTTTGGCATTCGTGTTTGTGATTTAATTGACGAAGGTTCTTTGAGTGAAAAACTTGATTATTTGTTAAAAGAAAAAAATAAAATAATAAAGCATATATATAAAGCCAAGGCTTTTGATTTTAAAGAGGTATTTAAGCAATATTGTGATTATGCGCGTAGGATAAAACCATATGTATCAAATACAGCCTTTTTGTTAAATAAGGAAATAGATAAAAAGAAGTCCGTGCTTTTTGAGGGTGCGCAAGGAACCTTATTAGATATAGATCATGGGACCTATCCGTATGTGACTTCATCAAATGCTACAGTAGGAGGGGCAATCACGGGAACTGGTATTGGGCCTACAAAAATTGACCAAGTAATAGGAGTTGTAAAAGCGTATACGACTCGTGTAGGTGAAGGACCAATGCCTACAGAATTTCCTCCTGATCTTATGAAGCAAATAAGAATTAAAGGTGATGAGTTTGGTGCAACGACTGGACGTCCCCGCAGATGTGGTTGGTTTGATGCTGTTGTTGTACGTCATGCTGCTGTTATTAACGGCCTTACAAGTTTGGCTGTTACTAAGCTTGATGTTTTAGATGAGATGAAAACTATACGAATATGTACTGGATATCGGTATAAAAAAATGGTAATAAAAGATTTTCCTTCAAATACAAATATATTTTCTCACGTGATGCCAGTCTATGAGGAACATCAAGGATGGATGGAGAACACCAAAGATATCACTAGCATAAAAAAATTGCCACCTAATGCAAAAAAATATTTAAAAAGGATTTCGCAGCTTGTTGATGTCCCATTATCTATAATATCCGTTGGATCTAAACGGTCTCAAATAATTATATTATAGTTACAGTTTAAATTTTCTTTTTAATAATCTAATTTTTTTAAAATGAAGAATATTATACCTAATCATATTGCTATAATTATGGATGGAAACGGAAGATGGGCAAAAGAACATAATCTCCCCCGCATCAAGGGCCATGAAAGAGGTGTGGAATCTGTAGAAGAGGCTGTGAAAGGGTGTTTAGAATTCGGAATAAAGTATTTAACGTTATATGCCTTTTCTATTGAAAATTGGAAAAGACCTAAGACAGAGATAAAAGTTCTAATGAATTACTTATCAAAATATTTAGATGACAAAGTTGATATGATAATGAAAAATCAAATAAGATTTAAAGTAATCGGCCGCATACAACAACTTAACCAAGAAATTCAGGATAAAATAGAAAGAAATATTAATATTACAAAGGATAACAATAAGTTAACATTTACTCTTGCACTTAGTTATAGCGGACGTTCTGAAATTATTGATGCTGTCAAAAAAATATGTAATGATGTTAAGATTGATAAGGTTGATTTAGAAGAAATTAATGAAGGCATATTCAGTAATTACCTTGGTACATGCGGGATGCCTGACCCTGATTTACTTATAAGAACAAGTGGGGAAATGAGAATAAGTAATTTTTTGCTATGGCAAATATCATATACGGAATTATATTTTACAAATAAATATTGGCCGGATTTCAACAAAGATGAATTAAGAGAAGCTATCGAATCGTATAAGAAGAGAGAAAGACGGTTCGGAAAGGTAAATGGAAAATAGATACAATATTTAATATTTATTTATGGATGACAAACATTCACTAACAAAAAGATTAACAGTTTCTGCTGTCATAATTTCAATAGTATATTATATTGTATATGGCGCCCCTGACTTAGTTTTTATTTTACTCAATATAGTTTTAATTACTTTTGCATTGTTTGAATTTTATACTTTAGCTGAAGCAAAAGGATTCTGTACGAATAAGATTTTGGCTATTTCTTTAGGAATATTTTTCCCGTTATTTGTTTATTTTCCTGGAGAGTCATTTCTTATTACATTATCAATTTTTGTAATACTTTTTTTAAATTTTAATAAAAAGAGCAAAGGAGCCTTTGTAAACACCTCGATAACCTTGTTTGGCCTTCTATATATAGCTTTATTATTATCGTATTGTACCAAGATAAAATTTTTAGTCCACGGGACTCAATGGGTTGGTTATTTAATTTGGGTCACAAAGATGTCAGATGCATGTGCATATTTCGTCGGTTCTAAATATGGTAAGATCCACCCTTATGGCCGCATGAGTCCTAATAAATCACTTGAAGGCTCTATAGGTGGTCTTATAGGGGCAATTATTGTTTCATTAGTATTTAAACTGTATATTAGAGATGTATCTTTTAGCCATTTCCTTATATTGGGTTTTTTAATAGGTGTTTTGGGGCAAGTTGGTGATTTAACCGAGAGTTTGATTAAAAGAGAATTAGAGGCAAAAGATTCAGGTATTTTACCTGGTTTAGGAGGAATATTAGATATCGTTGATAGTATAATTTTCACTGCTCCTTTTTTGTATTATTATCTTTTAGTTTATGTTAGGTAATGTATGGTCAATCTTTCAATTTTAGGTTCAACTGGTTCTATTGGCAAATCGACATTGGATGTAGTAAAAAAACATCCAAGTTCTTTTAAGGTTATTGCTCTTGCGGTGAAAAATAATATTAAAGATTTAGAAAAACAGGCAAGGGTATTCAGGCCAAAGCTTGTTTCTGTTTGGGACCAAGTCAAGTCAGAGCAGTTAAAAAGATGTCTCAAAGGAACAAAGATTAAAGTTTTGAGTGGGGAAAATGGGCTTTTAAATGTTGCCACTATAGAAAATTCAGATCGTGTAGTTTTTGCATTAAGTGGTACACAGGGTCTTGGGGCGTTACTTGAAGCAATAAGGAATAAAAAAGATATTGCAATCGCTAATAAAGAACTTATCGTTATAGCAGGTCATATTATTAAAAAAGCTATTCTGAAATATAATGTTAAATTTGTTCCTATTGATAGTGAACATAGCGCAATATTTCAATGTTTAGAAGGAAATAAAAGAAAATACCTTAAAAGAATAATAATAACAGCCTCAGGGGGCCCGTTTATTGATTGTACAAAACGCCAATTAGAAAAAGTTAAGTTAAAAGATGCCCTAAATCATCCTAGATGGAAAATGGGGAAGAAAATAACAATAGATTCAGCTACCATGATGAATAAAGGGCTTGAGGTTATTGAAGCATCACATTTATACGATATAAATATTAATAATATTGATGTTGTTATTCACAGGGAATCAATAATTCATTCTCTGGTTGAATTAATAGATGGGTCATTAATGGCTCAGCTGTCAATGACAGACATGAGATTCCCTATAATTTATGCATTGACATATCCTGAGCGGATTGCTACCAAATTTTCACGACCTGATTTAGTTAATACTGGGAAATTATCCTTTGAGGCTCCAAATTTTAAGAAATTTCCATGCTTAGGACTTGCGTATTCTGCAGGAAAAACAGGGTGTACAATGCCTATTGTTTTAAATGCTGCAAATGAGATTGCAGTTGATTCATTCTTGCACAAAAAGGTGAGCTTTTTAAAAATTCCTTCAATAATTAAGGCTGTCATGAAAAAACACCCAGTAAAAAAAATATATTCAAGTGAAGATATATATAAAATAGATTCTTGGGCTCGAGGGGAGGCTTTAAAATTATGTTTGGCATAATCAATTTAATACCAACTTTAATCGTATTGGGAATTCTTATTTTTATTCATGAATTCGGTCATTTTATCGTTGCCAAGACATCAGGTGTAACGGTTGAAAAATTTTCAATAGGTTTTGGTCCTGAAATATTTAAGTTTTCTTATAAAGGGACAATATATGCAATTTCGTTAATACCTATAGGTGGATTTGTGAAAATGGCAGGTGAAACAATAGAAGATCGTAAGGATAGCGAATTACAGCCTAACGACTTTCTAGCACAGGGTATTTTTAAAAGATTTTCTATAGTTTTTTCAGGGCCTTTGATGAATTATATTTTAGCATTCTTTCTGTTCGTAATATTGTTTCAAATAGGTAAACCTGCTGTAAAACCGATAGTAGGGAAGCTGGTTGATGGCTATCCGGCGCAAGAAGCAGGTATAATGATAGACGATAACATTATAGCGATTAATGGCCAACCTATAAACACGTGGACAGAATTGCATACAATTATTAGTCAGGCTGAAAGTGATACTATAGACCTTTTAGTATTACGCGAAAATAAAAAGAATACAGTTACAATAAAACCGATTGTTGATACGGAGCAAAATGTATTCGGTGATGATATAAGGGTAAAAAAAATTGGAATTTATCCAAGTGATAAAACAGTGCTTATTAAATATGGATTCTTTGAATCAATAAAACAATCTGCTCAAGTTACATACTATTTTACCAAGATTTCATATCAGGCAATATACAGGCTGATAATTGGTAAATTGAATTTAAAGGCTTTAAGTGGTCCACTAAGAATAATTGAAGTAACAAGTAAAACTGCTCAGCTTGGCATTGTTCATCTTATAAATCTTACAGCTTTACTTAGTATTTCATTAGCAATATTTAATTTGCTTCCGATTCCAGCATTAGACGGCGGGCATATTTTATTTATCTTTTTTGAAGCAATATTGAGAAGGCCTATTCCGTTCAAGATACAAGAAAGGTTTTCTCAAGTGGGTTTTGCTCTACTTATGGTTCTTATGGCATTGGTAACATGGAATGACGCAATTAATTCTGAATTTTTTGATAAAGTTAAGCAAGCAATTCCTTTTCTAAGATAATCAAATAATGTCATATAAAAGACGAAGATCCCAAAAGATTGTCGCAGGAAACCTCCAAATTGGAGGTAGTGCCCCTATCAGCGTCCAATCAATGACAAATATAAAGACATCAAAGATTGGCCCCTTAGTGAATCAAATAAATCGTTTGCAAAATGCAGGGTGTGAATTAATTCGTGTTTCAGTTCTTGATTTTAATGATGCAAGAGCCATAAAAGTCATTAAGAAAGAGATTAATATCCCGCTGTGCGCCGATATTCATTTTAATCATAAATTAGCATTAGATGCTATTAAGAGCGGTTCTGATAAAATTAGAATAAATCCGGGTAATATTAAAAAGAAAAATTTAATTAAGGAAATTATAAGTGCAGCAAAGTTGGAAAATATACCAGTAAGAATTGGTTCAAACTCAGGTTCTCTAGATGTTAATAAAAGCCGTGAGAAATCGTTAGGAAAACAATTAGCTAATTCTATTTTAAAAATTCTTAAATATATTGAATCGTTAAGATTTAACAAATTAATAATTTCGGCAAAAGCACATAATGTTAAAGATACAATAGAGGCGTATAAAATTATAGCAGAAAAAACTGATTATCCACTGCATTTAGGAGTAACTGCATCGGGGCGTGGTGAATATGCAATTGTAAAATCAGCCATTGGTATAGGAAGTTTATTAAGTTATGGGATCGGAGATACTATTCGTGTCTCATTAACTGATGATCCTGTAAATGAGATTAAGGTAGGATATGAGATTCTACAATCTTTAGGACTTAAAAAACGTGAATGGGAAGTAATTTCATGCCCCACATGCGGGAGAACTGAAATTGATGTCATATCATTATCTAAAAAAGTTGAATCATTGTTGATGAATAAAAAAATTCATTTACCTAAAGTGCCATATAGGATTGCAGTGATGGGTTGTGTGGTGAACGGACCTGGTGAGTCGAAAGATGCAGATATCGGAATTTCAGGGGGGAGAGGGTTCGGATATATATTTAAAAACGGAAAACTTTTATTCAAGGTTGAAGAGAAAAAGCTTTTAAGTACTTTATTGAAAAAAATTAAACAGAAATAATATTAGCATATTTTATAAATAGGAGTATTTTTATGCGATGGTCACAGATGCTTATACCAACATTGCGTAATGATCCAAAAGATGCTGAAGCAACAAGTCATCGTCTTATGTTCAGGGCAGGTTTGATTCGTAAGCTATCATCTGGAGTTTACAGTTATCTTCCTTTGGGGTATAGAGTTTTAAAAAATGTAATAAATATCATAAGGGATGAAATGAATAAAGCAGGTGCATTAGAGGTTCTTTTGCCAGTAATACATCCAGCGGAAATATGGCACAAAACCGGCCGCTATGAAATGTTAAAAGATATTCTAATGACTGTCAAAAAAGAGGATAAAAATGAATTTGTACTCGGTCCTACCCATGAAGAAATTATTACTGAGCTTGTTTCTGGATATGTTTCATCATATAAAGATTTACCTCTAAATTTATATCAAATCCAAACAAAGTTCAGAGATGAGGCACGGCCACGGTTTGGTATTATTAGAAGCAAAGAATTTATAATGAAAGATGCTTATAGTTTTGATTCTGATACTGTAGGACTAAACAAAAGTTATGAAATTATGTATGAGACTTATAAGAGGATCTTTGAAAGATGCGGTTTGGATTATGTAATAGTAACCGCAGATTCGGGTGCAATGGGTGGTGACGTTTCGCACGAATTTATGGTAAAGGTTCCATTTGGAGAGGATATTATAGTTTCTTGCTCAGAGTGTGATTTATCGTCATCATTGGAAGTTGCACCATGCAAAGATTATTACGAAGGGTCGAATGATAAGCCGAATTGGAAGAAAATGGAAGAATTTGATACCCCTAATTTAAAAACAATAGAAGATATATCCGGGCACTTTAATTTCAATCCCGAAGATTTATTGAAAACAATCATATATATAGCTGACGGTAAACCAATAGCTTGTATAGTTTCGGGAGAATGCGAGATTTGTGAGGCAAAACTAAAAAAATATCTTAAAACCGAAATTTTGTCATTAGCAGATGAAAATATAATTAAAAAAGTTACTGGTGCACCGTTAGGATTTAGCGGACCTGTTGGTTTAAAGCAAAATATACCTATTATTTGCGATTTTGGTGTAAGAGGTAAATTTAATTGTGTAACAGGAGCAAATAAAAAAGATAAGCATTTAAAAAATGTTAATATCGGAAGGGATTTTGAATGTAAGAAGTTTGCGGATATAAGATATATTAAAGAGGGAGATGTTTGTCCCATATGTTCTAAAGGTAAGATTTCTCTTGAAAGGTCTCTTGAAATAGGCCATGTATTTAAATTAGGTAAGAAATATTCTAAGGATTTAAATGCAAAATTTACTGATAAGGACGGTAAAGAAAAAAATATTATTATGGGATGCTATGGCATAGGTGTAAATAGAATTATGGCAGCATGTATTGAACTTCATAGTGACGAGAAGGGGATTAAGTGGCCTGTTTCAATTGCTCCTTTTAAGATTTTGTTGCTGACTGTAAACCAGAAACAGGAAAAAAGCGTTCAATATACAGAGGAGCTTTATAAGGAACTTTTGTCAAAGTCATATGATGTTTTATATGATGACAGAGATATTCGTGCTGGGGTCAAATTTAACGATGCAGACCTGATCGGCATTCCAATTGTTGTTGTTATAGGTGATAGAAATTTAAAAGATAATTTGGTTGAAATAAAAACCCGCAATGATGGTAAATCAAAACTAATCCCGACTTCCAACCTTATGCAAGAACTAAAGCAGATGATTGATTGTGCTGTTTAGTACAATTTATTATGGTTCATTTATTGCCAGATATTTTTATATAGAAAGGTAAGTAATGAAATATACGGAAGGATCTTTAGGCAGAATTTTTGTTTTAAAGTTTGATCATGAAGATGATTTATATACGGAGATCCATAAAT
>CAZLCT010000041.1:0-21056 GCA_964558015.1 uncultured bacterium
TGTTATGAAGTGCAATCTAAGGTATTGCCAGCGTATAATTTTAATGGACCAAAAGATATTGTCTACATGATTCAATAAATTTTGTCGGTGAAAAACCACCATCCAGAAAAGAACTGACCCCTAAGTCTTCACAACGTTTCTTACATTCCTGAATCTCCTGTGTATCATTTTTATTAAGAGCACCTTTTTTTATTGTCGTAAAAACAACCACAGGGACCTTTTTATTTTTCTCACTATTCCTAATTAAAGAAACAAGCTGGTCTGCTTTTGTAGAATTTATTTTATAATGCATTACAATTAGGCAATATCGATAAGAATTTATATTAACAGAAAATCTATCGATTTTATCCAACAAGTCAATTTGAAGGTCATATCTGGTCAACATATGGCAAATAGCTTCATTTATCTTATTATCAGTATTTACGACCAAAATTTTCTTCGATACCATATCCTTTATTTCTCTTAACAAAGCATCAATCGAACACGGTTTAGCAAAAAATGTCTCTACCCCCATATTCTCAAACATTCTTTTCATAGCCGGTTTGCCGGATTCAACAATAACAGGAATATTTTTATATTTTCTCCTGGCCTTTATCTCCTTAAAAAGCTGGTATCCGTTCATACTGCCCTGTAAGATGACTGAGAGAACTATTAAATCAATCCATTTAGTCTTCAAAATTTCAGAAGCTTCACTACCCGTTGAAACATAATCGACAAGGTATCCCATTGCCTCTAACCTAGCCTTAAATATTGTCGAAAATGAAATATCCCCATCAACAATTAATATTCTCTCCTGTGCCATATTAAATTATCCTCCTTAAATAAATTCTATATAAATTTTAAATTTTTATTTTATATTTCCTGCCGCAATAAAATTTATAAAACTTCCCTCGAATTTCAAAAGGGACAGCAATCTTTTTCGATATCCCGCTCTGAACGTCAATACTTATATATTCCCGGGCAATAAATAAGGAAACCAAAATCCCCTTAAAAAGAAATTTAAATTTCATGTTTGTCCATTTATCTGGAAGTTTTGGGTTAATTGAAATGTAATCACCTATAAAATTTATGCCGGCGAATGCAAGCATAACGATATATATTGAACCTCCCATAACTCCGGTATGAATACCTTCCGGTGTAGTTCCACCTTGAGTATCGTTAATATCAGATTTTATAACTTCAAGAAACCATTCCCATGCTTCCTTTTTTCTTCCCAGGATATGCGACACATAACAGTGAACAACCTTACTCAATGTCGAACCGTGCGATGTCCGCTTTATATAATAATCATAATTTTTCTTAAGCATAGCCATAC
Source organism: uncultured bacterium (assembly GCA_964558015.1). GTDB lineage: Bacteria > Omnitrophota > Omnitrophia > JAHJGZ01 > JAHJGZ01 > CAZLCT01. Next base: position 1,316 of record CAZLCT010000041.1, read on the forward strand.
TAAAATTATAACCAAGCTTATTAAATATCTCTTTCACCTGGGAAACAGAAAAAAGATAAAAGAGCATAAGTACATCAGCCTGTTTTGATACTTTATATTCGTTCGGCGATTTTCCTTCCGCTTTCAAAATTCTATCAAGACGCTGAATGTTACCATATTGTTCCCTGTAGGCATCCCAATCTAATTCTTTAAGATCGAAATATCCGTCAAACTGGCTAATAATACCCTCATCGTTTATAATTATTCTCATTTTATGGGTAATATCCCTCCACAAATTAAGCTCGTTTTCATCTATTCCTAAATTTTGAAGGAGCTGCCTTCGACGTTGTTCAGGTATAATGGTTAAAACTTTTAGTGCATTTAATAATGTAAAAACGATCAAAACATTTGTATAGGCATTATCCTTAAAACCAGCCTCCCTCGCCTGGGGAAGTTTTTCATGAAACTCATCAGGCCCCATAATGCCGTTAGTATGATATCTGCCGTCATTTGCTTCAAAAACGGCCAGACTCGCACCAGATTGTGCAATTGAGAGTAATATTTCAGCACCATAATTATTAATGAACTCCCTATCCATTGTCCTCTCCCAATATTTCCAGACATTATAAGCTATAGCAAAAGATACATGACGTTGGATTCGGCTACTATCAGAACCCCATTTACCCGACATAGGGTTTAGATGAATAACTTGAGTCTCCTCCTTGCCCTCTGAGCCGCTCTGCCACGGAAACATCGAACCTTTGTACCCATTTTCACGGGCATATTCCCGTGCCTTCGGAAGACGCCTGTATCTATAAAGTAATAAGGCTTTTGATATTTTGGGATTATGAAAATCAAAGAAGGGCATTACAAAAAGCTCATCCCAAAATATATGCCCACGATATGCCTCGCCATGTAAACCACGCGCAGGAATGCTTGCATCGATTGATGTATTATGAATTGTAGCCACCTGCAGAAGGTGGAACATATGAAGCCGGAGTGCTTTCTGAGAAAAGGTATCACCTTCAATCTGAATATCGCTTCTATTCCACAACATACTCCAGGTATTTGTATGTGGTTTTAGGAGGTCTTTAAACCGCGGGGCGCCCTTTACCAAATTAATTGCTGCAGATATAGGTTTACCAATTCTTTTATCCCGTGAAGTATAAATCGATACAATTTTCTCTATCTCATATTCATGCCCGGACTCGACAAGAATGCCGAATTCCTGAAAAATACCTTTAGACCCTTTTCTTATAAGCTTGCTAAGGGGCCTGATTTCTTTCCCGCCTGAAAAAATTCGTACCGTAGCAGCCTCGGCAATTATAATATCAGATTGTGTTGTTTTTACCCCAAGGTATATACCATTCCTTCCAAACCCACCTAACATATAAGGCCTCAGATGACGGCTATTTAACTGTCTGTAACGAGCTACACCGGTATTTTGTACCCTTCCGTCAAGAGCCGAGCGTATAGTTAGAGGTCCTTGGTAATTTTCAGGTATAATAACGTATCGTATCGCAGCACAATGGGGATCCCTCATATGAACAATTCGTTGAGTCTCTATAGTAGTTCTATTACCGCGGTTATTTTTAATAGTAATTTTTTTATTAAGAATCCCGCGACGCATATTTAATTCCTGGTAGTATGAAAGGATTGAGTGGGCTGAAGGATTAATCCAATCCCCTTTGTCAATACGAAATGTTAAGTATAACCAATTAGGGCAGTTTACAAGGTCTTCGTTATATACAGTCTTTCCGGATATATGTGTTGCGAGAGTATTATAAACACCCGCAATATAGGTTCCCGGATAATGAATACGTGATGCAACAGATTCAGCTGTAGCCCCACGTGTCCCGAAATAACCGTTCGCGAGTGTGCACAAGGCTTCCCTCAATCCTTCCTGCGCAGGTTTAAACCATTCATAGTTTAATTTCCAGGAAGAAATTCTCTCTTCTCTTTTCCTATTATTTAGAAGACGTATTAACCATTCCAAAGTATTTTTTTACCTCATCTGGTGAAGAAAGTTGAAAATCGGCTGCTGACTCTTTTTCTCCCTCTGCAACGAGAATTCCTGTTCCTCTTGTACGAATTACACGAAAAGCGAACTCGTCGGTCACATCATCTCCTATATATATAACTTGTGATTCATTCCAGGCGATCTTTAATGCACTCATTATCCATCTTATAGCCATGCCCTTATTCCATTCAATATCAGGAAGTATTTCAAAAACTTTTTTTCCGCTCATTAAACGAAGATTACTATTACTACTAACAATATCATCAACAGTCTTCCTGATTGTCGAAAGATACTGTGCCTCATCCACAAGCCGGTAATGTACAGCGACACTAAATTTTTTCTCTTCAATTAAAACGCCAGGTATCTTACCGAGCACATTTTTCAACTTTTCAATTATATTAGTTATTACAGGAATGATATCCCCTACCTCGGGATGTATCATAGAAAATCCAGGACCTTTAATATCAAAACCGTGACTTCCAGCATAAAAAATCCCTTTGATCCCGACTAGCTTCTCCACATCTTCTCTTAATCTGCCACTCACAACAGCAACCATCTGTTTTCGAGAAAGGTTCAAAACTACCTCCTGCATATCCTGTGCCATAACTGCAAGTTCAGGACGTTCTACAATAGGTGTTAAAGTCCCGTCATAATCTAGGAAAAATACAAGACTCTTATCGCCTAAAAATATATCCTTACCAGAACGAAAATAAGAAGTATTGATAACAATTTTTTTATTTTCTATTAAATTTTTTGATACTACATTCTGTTTATCTATAACCTCCCAGGATTTAAATAAAGGTAGGGGTTTTTTATGAAACCATTCTTCGACTAATTCAATGGTAATTTCTGACAAGTCCCGAATAACAATATCAGCCCCATTTTCCAAAAGTTCAGATTCATTATTTTCGCGTGCGACGCCAACTACAAATCCAAATCCTCCGTTTCTTCCGGCCTCGACCCCTGAAGAAGCATCTTCGATTACAACTGATTGGGAAGGAACCGCACCTACGTTACGTGCAGCTGTTATGAAGATATCACCCTCGGGTTTCCCTTTAAGGCCAAGCTTTGCGGACACTTCACCGTCAACACGGGTTTCAAAAAGGTCCATAAGACCGGCAGATTCTAGGATAAGTTTACAATTTTTGGAAGACGAAGCAACTCCGACCCTGATTCCGGCCCTCTTGAGGTTATTTATAAAATCAACGGTAGATGTAAATACCTCAGCTCCTTCGGCCATAAGAAACTTGCGAAATAAATCATTTTTTTTATTGCCTATACCGCAAATAGTTTCCTTATCCGGGGAATCTGAAGCTTCACCAAAGGGAATATTAATACCTCGAGATTCAAGAAAGCTTTTAACACCTTTATATCTGGGTTTACCATCTACAAAAGGGAGATAATCCTCATTATGAGTGAATTCCTTAAATGGTTCACCGTCTCTTTGTTCCCGTAATTTAAGGTATTGGTCAAAAACTGACTTCCATGAATGTGCATGAATATTGGCAGTCTTTGTAACAACACCATCAAGGTCAAAAATAACAGCACTAAAAGCATATTTATTCATGTTATTCTCCTATACAATGTTGCTTAATGATAATCTAAATACTAATTTGAAGCCTTGCATTTTGAGGCACTTAGGGAATATGCAGCAGACATTATACTATTAGAGTTGCTAATAACGCAAGTTATAAAAGACTTACAACTCTTATTAAACATATATGTTATAATAATCAGATGATTTATGTAATTATTTTCATCAGTTTAATTTTAATTATACTGGGAGTAAGCGGCAGCATTATACCTTTTATACCAGGTCCTCCGCTTGCCTATATTGCACTTATTATCCTGCAAATAGGGCTTGAGCCTCCTCCTTTTAGCATCTCCTTCCTCATAATTTTTGGAATATTAACACTTATATCCTCTACTATTGATAACATTCTCCCAATCCTGGGAGCTCAACTCTACGGTGCAAGCAAATACGGTATATGGGGAGCCATAATAGGAATGATAATCGGAACTATTTTCTTCCCTCCACTCGGAATGATCATCGGAATATTAATAGGCGCTGTTACAGGAGAACTAATAGCGGGTAAACATTACTCTAAGGCACTCACGGCAGGTTTTGCCTCTTTTGTGGCAAGTATTATCGTAATTATCCTGCGATTTTCAGTATGTATGATGATGGCTTATTATTATTTCAAAAGTCTTATTCAGCACTTCTAAAATAAAAGTCCAATCTCCTCATTTCCTACAATACACACAATAATCCTAAAAGAAAAAATATATTTTATGTAGGAATAAATTTAAATCTTGCTTAAGAGGAGATTAGAAGGTGATTTTTCTATTATAGTATGAAATGATTTTAATGATTCTTCAATTTGTTCAAGTTCATCCGTTCTTTGCACAGGAAGAGAGTCGGCTCCGTAATCATCCAACGCATCAATTACATATTGTATTGTTAAACAATTGATATCACGGGCAGGCTGATATGCAAATACACGCATATCCGGGGTTTTAACTTCAACTAAAATACCTGCATTAACTAAGTCAAATAATATTTCATTAAGTAACCGTATAGGTATTTCCAATTGTTCTGAAATTTGTTCTGCAGTTAATGGTATACTTCCAGAAGAAAAATTTTTCACTGATAAATGCACGACCCTGAGAGAAAGAGATCTCTTTAAATTACGACTGACGTTAAGACAATCGGGTTCGAATTCATAGGTTTGAACGTTCTGGTGCGCAAAAGAAATTTCCGCGCCAAAGAGTACGATAAGCCAGCTTAATTGAAGCCACACAAGAAAAAGAGGCAATGCGGCGAAGCTTCCGTAAATTGCTCCGTATTTTGAAGCCCCAATTTGAAAAGAAATATAAATCCATTGTACAATCTGATAAACGGTTCCGCCAATAATACCAGCAACAATTCCTGAAGAAAATTTGACTTTGGTATTCGGCATAACAATATAAATTACGGAAAATAATAACCACAACATACAAAAAGGGAGTAATTTTAAGAAAAGAAAAATCAAGGGGCTGAAAACCCCAAGCAATGAAATTTTTTCGGTAATAAGCTGAATTTGACTGGTTATAAATACTGTTAAACTACTGGATACTATCAAAAGAATAGGGCAAATTAACATGATGGCAAGATAATCACTAAATTTCCGTAATAAAGTTCGCGACGTCTTAATGCCCCATATATGATTAAAAGATAACTCAATATTGCCGAGAACCTTTATAACAGTCCAAAATAATAAAGCAATACCTATACCTGCGATAAGTCCGCCTTTTGTATTCTCAAGAAAGCTCTGAGCAAACTCGACTACACGTGTCATAATTTCTTCCTGCCCCTGGAACTTCTCAACAAGCTGCTCTTCTAATACTTTCTCAAATCCAAAACCTTTTGCGATTCCAAAAGCCATTGCTACGACAGGTACAATAGAAAGCAAAGAATAAAATGTTAATGCTGATGCCCTTAGTTGGCATTTATCCTCGGCAAAGCCACGCAAAGCCAGTATAACAACCCTTAAATAATTAACTAATAAAGACTTTGAACGTGGAAGATCTTTAAGACGAATCCGCCAAATATCCTGAGTTAAAAATTTCTTTACCTTTTGTACCATACTATAATACTCCCCGTATTAATTTATTCATCACTTAAAGGATTTTTAATTTTACCGCCCAGACCCTTTAATACACTGACCGCTTTCTTGGACGCTTCCTCTGCAGTCTCAACTGTTTTTCCTCCAATATCTTTTACACCTTCCACAGACTCAGGAAGACTTTCTACTTTCTCAAGAACTCCGCCTGAGAGTTCCTTTGCACCTTCAAGAGCTTTTGCACCATAGTCTCCTAAATCACCTATTTGAGCATTCATAGCCCCCTGAATTCCGCCAAGGTCGAACCCTGAAATTTTAGCAATCGATGCCTTAAGTAAAGCTTTCTGAATAATAATACCCATAATAACTTGAGGATTTGAAATATCTTTATGTTGTTCTTTAATATTAAACTTATAATCATTGACCTTTGGTTCTGCTCCCCCAGAATAATCCATAAAAGATATGGTGCCAACAGCCAAGTCAAGATTATCTAATTGAAATTTAGGTGCTTTGCCTTTCTTTTTTGGTTTTTCAGGGGCCGGCTTTTTCTCTTTCTCTTTCCCCTCCTTAACAACCTTCAATGAATCAAGGTTAAGTTCGCCATCTTTATTTTTAACAATATTAAACTTTTGCAAATTAATCACAAGAGATTCTAAGTGAACCTTTCCTTTAATAATATCCCCTACATTATAATCGACAAAAATTTCAGGCATATCTAGCATGATAGGTTCTTGATAGTTTTTGGGATTATAAATTTTAAGTTCTTGTATACGCAAACTTGAATCTATAATACCAAGTCTAAATGTACGCATACTAAGGCCGAGTCCGGTAACTAATGAAACCCCGTTCTCAACAGCACCTTTGAGTATAACATTTCTTCCAAGAACCAAAACGACACAGATAATAATTAAAATAACAACAATTTTCATCAGTTTTTTCATAACTTCACCCTTTCCTTAATATTAACGTTTAATAACCAATACTGTATGTAAATATAATATTCATTTTAAGTGAGGTATTATATTCTATTTACCCTTTATTGTTAACCTTTTTTTTATATTTTTTTAACAATCCCTTATTGTTTTTAAACCTCATTATAATGTAAATATATACAAATAAGTGAGTTTTACATAAGCGTGGTTCCAAATATTTAGATTGAAATTAAGCATTAAGTAGGTATAATTATATTTCTATTATAAGTATGAAGGTATGGGGATGTAGCTCCCATGAACCAGATCACAGATCGGTTCATGGTGCCCTGAACCTAACTTTGTTATGGTTCGGGGCAGCTAGGAGAGCATCACAATGCCCTGCCCTTTCGGAACCTTAATGGACAAGAAAGGGCTGGGCAATGGCATTGTGAGGGTCAGGGGTTCTTCGCCACACGACGTGGCCCCGAGGAATCTGAAGGATTCCCGGGACTGAGTCCTTGAAATCGCAATGCGATTTCTAAGGGTGCCTGCCTGTCGATACATTAAATAATAAGGAAACGGCAGACAGGAATCCGCCAATTTCCAGGATGGAATGTAAGAGGCGGAGAATCCTTTCTATAAAATAAAAAATAATATAAAATAATACATGATTGGGGGTATAGCTCAGCTGGGAGAGCATCACAATGGCATTGTGAGGGTCAGGGGTTCGAATCCCCTTACCTCCATGAAAAATTACCACATAAAAATTATAACTATATAGAGATATCGCAAAATGAAAAAAAATTTAGTTTATCTTATCTTTTTCCTATTTTTATTCCCCTCGCTAGTTTTTGCCCAAACTAATCAACAACAAGTGTATGTCATTCAAATTGATGATCAAATTATAAATCCTATTATCCAAGAGTATATTTCATCTGGGATTAAAAAAGCTGCGGAAGAATCTGCAGAATGTTTAATTATAGAAATTGATACGCCCGGAGGCCTTTTAACTTCCACACGAAATATCGTTAAAGAAATAATGAACGCTCCTATTCCCGTGGTTACTTACATTTCACCCAGCGGGGCACGTGCTGGGTCCGCGGGAGTCTTTATTACTCTTGCATCTCACATTTCCGCCATGGCCCCCTCAACCAATATCGGTGCTGCACACCCTGTTAATATTGACGGTGGGGGAAGATCAATCACGGAAATTATTTACAAAATCATCAGATATCTTGAGAGGAAAAAAGAAAATTCAGAAACTAAAGAAAATAAAGAACCCATCGATATAGAAGAAAATAATACTGAAATACTTTCTGAGAAAATATTAAACGATACTGTGGCATGGGTAAAAGCCATAGCGCGCACCAGAGGACGCAATATAGACTGGGCTGAAAATGCTGTACGGAAAAGTGTATCAGAGGCCGAAAAAGAGGCTCTTGATTTAGGAATAATCGACTTTATAGCTAACGATATTAATGAACTCCTTGCAAATATCAATGGCAAAGTTATTGATCTTGCAAATGGAAAGACTAAAACTATTAATGTTTCAAGTCCAAAAATTATTTACATGGGGCTCTCAACACGAGAAAAAATTCTTCTTACTATTAGTCACCCCAATATAGCATACATTCTCATGATGCTCGGTTTTTACGGTCTTCTTTTTGAAATTACACACCCTGGTATCGGTTTTCCCGGCATTGCCGGCGCTATCTGTTTAATACTCGCGTTTTTTGCTCTATCAACACTTCCTATAAATTATGCGGGGCTTCTTTTAATTATATTGGCAGTTATACTTTTCATCGCTGAATTAAATGTTGTAAGTTATGGGCTCTTAACCCTGGGAGGATTAGTATCCATGATACTCGGCTCTCTAATGCTTATAGACAGTCCTTTCTCTCTTATGAGAGTTTCTCTTGAAGTCATTTTTCCTCTTGTTATTTCAACGGCTGTTATTACCCTTTTCCTTCTTGGTGCTGTCATTCGCGCACATCGTAAAAAATCTTTTGTAGGTAAAGAAGGGCTTGTTGGTGAGATAGGTGTTGCTGACTCTACTATTGATCCATTCGGTACAGTTTCAATTCATGGAGAAATCTGGCAGGCTCGAAGCAACACACCAATTAAAAAGGGTGATAAAATAAAAGTCGTAAAAATAGAGCACTTAGAACTGTTTGTTGAAAAATATAGCTGAAAATTATGCCTTTCGGTATAATAATTTGATAGTTAACATTATCCCGATCTTTCTTGACCATTAAGGTTCAGAAAGGGCGGGATTTCCCCCACACTACGTGGGGGATCCGCCGAATTTCAGGATGAATCCCGTTAGACAACTATATGAATAAAGTAAAAATCTTATATAATTCTCGAAATCGTAAAAACTTATATGTAGCTAGATAATAATATTTGGTTACTGTCTAACGGGATGAAATCGGGAGGCGGAAATTCGCCTAGATAACTTACGTCGTCTGGTATAATAAGTCGATAGTTAACATTATCCCGATTAGAAAATTATTTGTTTCCTTCGGAAACAGCAGATGTGCTAATCGGGATTAATTCGCCCAGATAACTTACGTCGTCCTTCGGACTCCGTAAGTTATGGGCTCATTAAAAGGAGGTTTATATGTTATCATTTCCTCTAATTGCTTTTCTTTTTATAATCGGTTATATTATCAATTCCATCAAAATATTGCGCGAATATGAGCGCGGAGTTATTTTCCGCCTTGGACGGGCACTGTCAATGCCTAAAGGCCCTGGCCTTATCCTCGTATTTGCACCGATCGATAAAATGGTAAAAGTCAGTCTTAGGACAGTTGTACTAGATGTTCCGCCCCAGGATATTATTACAAAAGATAACGTATCAGTTAAAGTAAATGCCGTGGTTTATTTTAGAGTACTTGAACCGTTAAAAGCCGTAATAGAAGTAGAAAACTATCTATTTGCTACATCACAAATGGCACAGACAACTCTTCGTAGTATACTCGGACAGAGTGAACTTGATGAACTTCTCACAGGCCGTGAAAAAATCAACCATGAATTACAAGCAATTCTTGATAAACTTACAGACCCCTGGGGTATTAAAGTCTCTTCTGTTGAAGTAAAGCATGTTGATCTTCCTTCTGAAATGCAACGCGCAATGGCCCGTCAGGCAGAAGCGGAACGTGAACGTCGCGCAAAAGTTATTAGTGCCGAGGGAGAACATCAAGCTGCAGAAAAACTTGTTCAGGCAGCCCAGAAAATGGCAACTCATCCCATGGCGTTACAAATGCGCTATCTTCAAACCCTTGTTGAAATCGCATCTGAAAATAACTCAACCACTATTTTCCCTATACCGCTTGAAATGCTTGATATGTTCAGGGCAAAGAAGGAATAGAACGCTTTGGTAATATACAATTGATAGACTAAGCCGGGGTGGCGAAACTGGCAAACGCACGGGATTCAAAATTCCGCGGGCTCACGCCCTTAAGGGTTCGACTCCCTTCCCCGGCACCATCTTTATTCAATCCCATAAATATGCTCTACTGTTTCAAAATAACACAGTCCTATTATATCTCAATATTCCCACGGTATAATTATCATTTAAACCATTTATTATCTCTATAAGGTCTTCCAACAAAATAACTTCGATAAATATACATTTTTCAAAAAAGAAACTAAAGTTACCCCTCTAACAGTCGATAATTAAATATGACAAGGATGTCGGTATTTGACTAAAATTGTGTCTTTCAAGGAGGAAAGAAGTGAAACCAACCTATACGTGTTCGTCATGCGATTGGACCGGTGAAGAATCCCGTTTTATTACAAAAGTTTTAAGTATTATGTACCGCCCGCGGTATGATAATATTCAGGCTTTTAAACAGATAAAATGTCCTAAATGTAATAACCTAGTAACTATCATTTTTGAAACACTTGATGGTTCTCTAACAAAATAATATCTCTTCAATTATAGAATAATACCCAAACCATGCCTTCTATCAGCGACCTTTTACCACTTTTATATTATTTCCATTCCTCTTTATTTAAAGGGAATATCCATCAGATAATCTCTAATAAAATAAAAATTAAAGATTTGAAATAATAAACTAAGAAAAGCCACATCTGCATACACGTATATTTTCATTCTAAAAAATTAGAATGAAAATATTAATGTTTTATTATTTTTGTTGATCTTTTATTAATTGCGATCTTAGGGAAACATTATTAAATGAAAGAATCTTTATGCGGACATCTTTGATTTTAATAACATCTGTGGGGAGGAAATTTGACTAGATATGAATGACTTTCTTAAAATCCGTTTTACATATCATATCTTTTTCTCACACCAAACATCTTGCGAAAAATAAAAAATATACTGCCCTTTATTATGCTAAAGCATACTGATATGGTTATAAATAATAACATATAAACAGCAAAATAATAATATTTAAAATTCTGCCGTCTGAATTTTTGTGCCATCTTTTTGTCAGCAAAATATCTATAAATTCTATTTTTTTCTAAGAACGAAAATATATACGTATGGATTCTGAGCAAACTTACTCTTACAATATACCAATCATTTTTTGGTAATTGTTTGAAATATTTTATTGTTTTCGTAATAAAATTATCGCGCTCCTCAACATGTTCTTTATTGTCTTCGTGACGTTCGAGATGCAATATGTCTGATTTATTAAGTATAATTGTACCTTCCTTTGTTTTCATCATATAATAATCTTCACCTTCCTCGCTAATAACTCCTTGGAAGCGCCTACCATCATGAGTGAAAACCTCGTCTGCCCACACATAACTATATCCCAATAAAAAAACAATCAATGAAACAATAACTATTTTTTTCATCCTCATCCTCCGTCTTGGGAAAAATTACCGTATTATAAATTTTATACCTTAACAGAATATACTATACGTTCAATATCTTTTATAGCAGAAACATCGGTTAAGTCAAGTCTTAACGGAGTAAGTGAAATATAGCCTTCCTTTACTGCTTGTTCATCATTATTGCTGTCATCATCAACAACTTCCATTTCTCCCCTCAAGCTGAAAAGCATAACTTCATTGTTATTATTCTTTTTAACAAATTTTTCGACAAATCTTGAGTGAGCTTGTTTAGTCACCTTCACACCTTTAATTTCCTCGCGCGGCAGGGGTGGTATATTAATGTTTAAAGTAACTCCGGAAGGCAAACCCTCCTTAAGTATACACTTAACAATTTCTTTTACAAAAATGTTAGCGAAAGTAAAATCATTAAATTCAAAACTGCACATGCTTACAGCTATAGATGGAATACCGGCAATAGTGCCTTCGCGTGCGGCAGAAACAGTCCCTGAATAATATACGCTGATGCCCGTATTAGGCCCGACATTTATACCTGAGACGATAATACCCGGAGGTTCTTTCATAATTTCACATAATGCTAATTTAACACAATCGGCAGGAGTTCCATTTACCTGATATCCAAAAAATTCATCTCCTAAATAATATTTTCTGACTTCAACATCATGAACTATTGATATTGAGTGGGCAGAGGCTGACTTCTGGCTCTCAGGAGCAACTACAATACAATCGGAAACTTCAGACAAAGTTTCCCTTAACTGCCTTATACTATAAGCTTGTATCCCATCATCATTTGTTAATAAAATAGTCATTTAAAATCCTCACTTAACATTCATTTTTAAATATTTTAAGTCATTGAAATTAATTAAAGCAACTCTTTTTTCTTCTATTGTTTCTTTAAACTCCTTACCAGAAAGGCCTTTTAGTTCATATTCTCTATCGATATTAAAAGAGCTTTTCCTTTTTAACTGAGCATCTGAAAAACCCGGATGAACTATAAGTTCAGTAACACCCTTTTTCAACCTCTTAACAGTCTGTATAAGAGAACGTTTTCTCCAATGCCTCCCAGGATTAAAACGACCGAATATATAGTCTGTTGTGATTATTCCCTTATTTCCAAAAGTAGTTTTTTTAAAATAACGCCTGCGAATAGGAATTTTATAACAAAGTGCAGCCTCAGAAAGAACTGTATAAATATTTTTATAAAAATGAACGTGATGATGAGTATCAATGTGTGTAGGCAGGCACCTAAACATAGTAATGAACTTTTTGATTTGTGCTTCAAGTTCAATAAAAATTTCATTCTTACTGATATTATTAAAACGATACGAACTTAGTGGTTTAAATGTTCCTCTGCGGGTTATTAAGGTCCTGATATTGCTTGGGCTTGAGACAGGTCTTCCTAATGTAATATTAAAATGCAGGCCAACACCTAAAGAAGGAATCTTCCTAAGTTCAGCAATATGGTGCACACTATTGCTATTAATAAAAACGCTTGTACTTGAGACCACGCCTAATCGTGCTGCATATAGAATAGCTTTTGATACACCCCGTGTTAAATTAAAATCATCCGCATTAACAATGAGATATTTATTCGCTTTTCGTTTCATTTAAAAAATACTCGTTTGATTAGGCAATTTCTAAAACAACTACAGCTATTGCAAACTCTTTCTCATGTGCAATACTTACCGAACTTGATTTAATTTTATTTGTTATCTTTTTCCCTTCAGTATTGACACGTATGTACGGGGCATTGAAATTTTTATGAACCTCAATGTCTTTATAGGTAAGAATTGTTGATGATTGTGGAAGTGCTTTCAGGAATGCTTCTTTTGCAGCAAAACGGGCAGCATAATGCTGATACTTATTTACTTTTTTTTCACAATAAGAAATCTCTTTATCCGAAAAAATCCTTTTTAAGAACTTCTCTTTTTTTTGTTTAACAAGTTTCTTTATACGCTCAACATTAACGATATCTATCCCTGTTGTAATAGGCATTGGTTATCTTTCAATTTTTTCAATCTTATATTCCAACGTTCCAGCAGGGATTGTTATTTCAACAATATCTCCTACGCTTTTTCCCAAAAGTGCCTTCCCAACCGGGGACTCAATAGAAATTTTACCTTCTCGTAATTGCGCTTCTTCTTTACTAACGATCATATATTGCAACTTTTTATTATTTACCATATCATGCATCTGGACACGTGCACCTAAATATACTTTGGAAGAATCTATTTCCTCATTAAGAATAGCGGCACTGCTTAACATTTCCGTAAGCTCAGCAATCCTTTTCTCCACGAGTCCCTGTTCGTTTTTCGCTGAATCATATTCTGCGTTCTCGCGCAGGTCCCCATGAGCCCTAGCACGCTCAATGGCCTTTGTAATCTCTCTGCGTTTTGTTGAACTTAAGTAATCTAATTCTTCTCTTAACTTTTCATATCCTTCTCGCGTCAATTTAAGACCCATAAGTGCACTCCTCAATCACCGTCTAAATGCTTATCCAACTGAATAACTTCAGCCTCTTTCTTTTGAACATCTTCCAACAAATCCTTTTTATTATGATGTATTGATAAATTAGCCTCCTCCCGCTCTTCTTCAGCTATAACACTTTTTACATTCTGTATAACATGATCAACTCCATCAATAACTTTTTTAAAAACATCAAGACGGCGGTGGCTACGTGATACAAACTGCTCCAAGTCCTCTTCTAAAAACCTGATTCGCTCAACAATTTTCTCCTCTTCAGTCTTCTTGATGAGACGATTCAGTTTTCTTACAACATGCAACAGGACCGTTAATACTACTAACATTGCAACAAGTAAAACCGCTGTCCAAAACGTGTAATTTAAAGCTGTAAAATATTCCATTAAATATTTAAACCCTTAGTTAACGCAACATTAAATACAATATAACCAATAAACAAACTCCGGTAATAATATAAAAATTATTAAAATCCCAAAAATTAATTACATTGTCTATTACCCCGCCTTTTTTAGTTTTTCTCCTCTTAACAGGCTTCCCTTTTAGCATACTTACCTGGTCCTTTCGGAACCTCAAATATACTCCACCTATCTTATAAGCCTGTAACTTATCTTTCTGGACAAGTTCCTCAACTCCTGCTTTATCCAAAGATAGATACTGCATAACCTCATCTAAAGTCAACATTCCATTAGACATAATTTAAACCCTTCTAAAGAAATAAAACATTTTAGGATAACTTCTGCTTACTTTCCAACAACTCACCAAATGCGGAAAACTTAAAAAATACATCCCAATATTAAACAGAATTAGATATAGTTTAAGTAGAGGAAATTAGCGTTGTAAATACGCGGTTATTTGAGCTTTCAGACTTTAATTTTTTCTTTCTGAATCCATTTATCAATTTCTGTTTTATTAAATCTCCAATTATTATCCTCATAAAAAGCAGGAATCTTTTTCTTGTGTGCCCATTCTTCTAAAACAGAAATCTCAACGTCTAAATAATGCGCTACTTCCTTTAAAGTTAAAACTTCACTCTGATTTAATGAGCGCTGCGAACTATTCATTGTAATACTACCGTTAATAACAGCCCCTTCAGAAATACTTAAAACCGGAGTGGTAATATCTCCCTGAATTTGTGCCGGCGCGACAAGTGATACACTCTCTGAAGCGTTAATATTACCATTGATCTCTCCTGCAATAATAATACGATCGCCGGTAATATCAGCATGTACGGTTGCATTTTCACCAATACTTAAACTGCCTCTTGTATCTAATTTTCCTTCGAAATTTCCATTTATCCTTAAATTAACCGGGTCACGAAAAGCAATCGTTCCCTGCATACTCGCATCTACATCAAGAATCTTAACTTCTGACTCATCAGCGTTTGTTTTCTTCTTAGCCATTTAACACCTCCTTTTAATGACGACATCAATTATTCTTCTTCAATCATACCTACAATCTTTACCGCTTTTTTTCGGTGTACAACTCCAGGCTTTGCAATAAATTTTGCCCTTTCCGAAACTTTTACTTCTAAGTTGTCCTCGATAGATCTTCCCAAATTGATAACATCTCCTTGACGCAATTCCAATAATTCTTTGATTGTAATCGAAATATTCCCGAGATTAACAGAAAGGGGGACCTGTACATTACGTATTATTTCTTTTACCTTTCCTTTTGTTCCTTCTTTCGGTCTTTTTGAAGAGGCAAATCTATATTGCAAGCTTAATTTGTCTGCGATAGACTCTATTGAAAGAAATGGTATACATATATTTAAAAAACCGCTTATGTCTCCTATCTTCATTTCGAAAACCATCAAAATAACAATTTCAGCAAGTGAGACAATCTGAGCTACCTGTGGATTAGTCTCTTTTGCCTCAAGGTGAAACGTCAAGGGAACCATTTCTTTCCATGTATCGGACAAATTATTGACAATCCGATTAATAAATCCGTCTAACATCTGTAATTCCATATCAGTTAAGGCACGGGGTTCTCCCAATACTTTACCGCTTCCGCCTAAAAGGCGGTCTAGTACAGGAAAAGCAATGGTGGGGTTAAATTCAATAACGATATTACCTTCAAGCGGGGAAATAGAAAAAATATTAAAACATGTAGGATTGGGTAAAGATAACAAAAATTCATTATAAGTCATTTGGTCTACATTGACCAGGTTAATTTCACACAAAGCACGTAAATAGCCTGAAAGCGATACAGTTAAGTTCCGCGCAAAGGTCTCATGCATTAATTCTAAAGAACGCAACTGTTCCTTAGAGACACGGTCAGGCCTGCGGAAATTATATAAAATAACCTTTTTATCACTCAGGAGGTCTTCTGTACCTGTCTGATCTTTACCAGACAGTGATACTTCACCTTTGTCGAGGGCAGCCATTATAGCATCGACTTCTTTTTTCGAAAGTATCTCAGCCATAAACAAACTCCTTTAATGCTTATTTCCTAACATAATATAAAATGGTAACATAAATATACTATATAATGCAATACAAACTTAAATTGAAAGATGAAATCTTCTCTTCTTTACTATGATTAATTAAATTAAAAAATTTAATAAAATATGTTATTGAAAAAACAACGGATTCTTATAAGCTACAGACGTTCCTTCTAATGTGGCTAATTCAGGTTTAAGAAAATATTCCCTTCTTCTGGACGATACAAAGGGGAATGTAACAATATCAAGAGCTCCTGCCCCGGCCCGTACCAAAGTCCTAGCCATACCGCGAGTTATGCCGATACAAAAACCATGAGCCCCGTATTGCCTCTGTGCATCATCAAGACCTCGTAATATTTCTGCCCCGCTGCCAAAGAAATTACACATTCCTCTGCCTAATTTATATGTGCTTTTTTCTAAATAACTTTCATCCGTGAAGCTGCGCACTGCAAATACATCCGATGTAAATAAAAATAACAGTGCGATCGTACATGCAAACACTTTCATACGAACACCTCACTTTCTTATTTTCTCTCTTCTAATAACTTTCGCAAGTCTATTTCAAAATCATGCATAATATTACGGAGTGCAATATTCCATCCCTCAACAAGATTTATTATCGTAAGACGTTCAAGGGTAATCTGCTCATCATAAGATTTCCTTAGTATCGCTTTTGCCGGAATTTGGCGAATATCAAATACCACAAATTCAAGAGACAGACACGCTTTAGGGTTTTTCTTATCATGTATATCACCATATAATTCGAGAATTTTACCCGTAATTTCAAACTCAGCAGGTATTAAACTCCCTCTATCAATTATAGTTATCATTTGTGGCACAGAGGAGAGCCATTTTTTCACCTCTTCAGTAATCATTGTGGTTGGAAAAAGAATAAATTGGTTATAATAATCTTTTTCATAATTTAACGCCCCAGTCCTAAAAACAAATGTCTTGTCTGCAAAAAGGGAAACAGAATCAAAAGTTCTCACCTTTACTTTGCCCCCCCCATTAAAAGCCGAGGGCTGCTGAAAAGGATTAACACTAATGGAATATCTATCAATATCAGGATATTTTTTCTCCAAACTAACACACCCTGTTATATGAATGATTAGCAAACAAAGGCTAAAATAAATAACTTTCTTTTTCATTTTTTATCGATACCTAAATTAGGAGGCGGCCCGCCAAAAATAGCCTGGGACGGGCTCTGTTTTAACGTTGTGGTAATCTCCCGTAAATCCCGTGATATAACATGAAGGTTGTCTAATGTCTCGCTCATTTTTGCTGATATATATGGAAGATTGTCTGCTGAAATATTTACCTTTTGCAGTGTTTCATTTAAATTCTCACTTAAACCAGGAAAATCAGAAGAAGCGCGGCTCAAGTTCCTGAGCAAAGGTATAAAGTCTTCGGTTAATGACCTGGAAATTTCATTGAGGCTATTTGTTACTAGTTCAATGGCGTTCGGCACAGAAGGAATATAAAGATTTTTAGGCTTCCAAACGATTTCTAACGGAGGGTTTTTCTGCGGATCAACGAAATCAGTTTCGAGATATGCAAGACCAGTAATGCCTAAATATGAAAACTTAACCCGAAGGCCTTTTTCAGTAACTAATTTATTTATTTCATCTTCTAAATTGGTTTTAGAAATGTATGGAAATGCATCTGCATCGAGTTTCATGGTAACCATAACATACACTCCATACTTATAAAACTCATCAAACTCCTCATCCTGCAACCGATATTCCTGATTCAAAGTACTAATGTCCTGGACTTCGCCTATTTTTACTCCTCGGTATTTAACGGGGGAACCCACATCTAACCCCTGTACTGAACCGTCAAAATATGTCTCCATAATTATTTCTTCTTTAAAAAGCCTGCCTGAGCCGAAGATGATTATACTAACGATAAGAATAATGATTCCTACCAATATAAAAATCCCAATTTTAAAATATTGATTTTTTTCGTTCATAAATTTACCAAATAAAATTAAATAAAAGATGAATTTATTATATCAAAACTATACTTCTGCCGATACCTCACGATTAAAAAATTTCCTCACAAAAATATTATCTGCCTTTTCGCGAAGTTCATTAGGATTCCCTTGGGCAATAATCCCTTTTGATTCTTTATCGAGAAAAATAACACGGTCGGCAATAGTATAAATGCTTTCTAATTCATGAGTTACAACAACAAATGTAATGTGAAGGTCACGTGCCAGACGAAGAATTAAATGGTCCAATTCAGCGGCAGTAATAGGGTCCAATCCTGCTGATGGTTCATCAAGAAAAATAATCTCAGGATCAAGAGCCATTGCCCGTGCAATAGCGGCACGCTTTTGCATACCGCCTGAAATCTCAGAGGGCATAAATTCTTCAAATCCTTCGAGCCCCACAAGTTTTAATTTCATCAAAGAAATCAAATTCATTGCATCAGTGGGTAAATCAGTAAATTCTTCAAGAGGAAGTTTGATATTTTCCCTTAATGTCATTGAACCAAATAAAGCTCCGCTTTGGTACATGACGCCAATTTTATTTAATATTTTAATCCGCTCACTCCCTTGTGCAGAAATTATATTATCTCCATCTATTAAAATTTCACCCGAGACCGGTTCAAATAAACCTATGATATTTTTCATAAGTGTGCTTTTCCCGCATCCTGAGCCGCCAAGAATAACAAAAACTTCACCTTCCGTCACATCAAATGAAATATTATCGAGAATAATCCGCCCTCCGTATCCTGATGTGAGATTGCGTATCTGAATAATCGGTTTGTTTGAAATATTCATTGTATTTTATATATTTGTTTTTAGGGGCGTGATTCCCGCCCGCTGTGTAATTTTTAACAATTAAGGTAACAAATTAGATGTTTAAAAAAATTAAAACAGTACACTTTGAAATATTTTTTTAAACCACTCGATTAACACGAGATTTCCACAAGATTTTAAAAATAATTTTATAAGCTTTTCTCTTGTGTAATCGTGTGTGATCGTGTGGTTACAATTTATTTTTTCAATAAAACATAACTTCTGTATATTATTTAAAGTTTCGCTAAATTAACAAAATATTACCAAAATTCTGAAGTATTACACCGCCGTTTTCACGAGGCAGGCGGGCACTATATTCCCAAATAATAATAAACTACCGAAAACGCACCGTCAATTACTACAATTAAAATAAGGCCGCTTACTACAGCCCGCGTTGCTGAAATACCCACGGCACTCGCCCCTGTCTTTGTCTCAAGCCCGCGCAAGCAGCCTATTGATGCTATAAATAACGCAAAAACAAAAGATTTTATAAACCCTCCAAAAAAATCTTTAAGCGCCACCGCATTCAATAACTGATTTATGTATGTTACCATCGGATACCCAAGTGATTTGAATACAACCGAGCCCCCTATAAGACCCGAAAAGTCAGCAAAAAGAGTCAGTACAGGAGTAAAAATAACAACCGCTAACACCCGGTTAATAACCAAAAACCGAACC
>CAZLCT010000042.1:0-20455 GCA_964558015.1 uncultured bacterium
GCAACAAATACAATTTTATTAACTTTTTTACTCAATCGGCTAAATAATTACCATTTTAAGACTTGTATTGACAAAGATTTACTCTGTGTTATAATTAACTCCTCTTTTGACAAGGTGTTACAACAAATACCTTGAAGAGTTTTTGTTAAATAAAATTTCCACCACAGTGAAGGTGGATTTTTTTTCTTTTTATTTATAATATAGTAATATAAAGAAAGGATATATATGCGTAGTGATAAAGCTAAAAAAGGAATTGAGAGGGCAGGAAATCGTGCCTTAATTTTTGCAACCGGGATTTCACGAAAAAATCTTTCTAAGCCGTTTATCGGTGTTGCAACGGCATATTCTGATGCTATTCCCGGGCACGTTCATTTACGTGACTTAGAACGCTTTATCGAACGTGGAGTTTCGTCTGCCGGGGGTCTGCCTGTATTTTTTGGTATACCTGGTATCTGTGATGGTGTTGCAATGGGACATGAAGGTATGAAGTTTTCACTTCCATCCCGGGAACTCATTGCAGATTGCGTAGAATCTATGGCTATCGCACATGCATTTGATGGCCTGGTATGCCTTACGAATTGTGATAAGATTACGCCGGGAATGCTTATGGGGCTTGCACGGCTAAATATTCCTGGAATTGTTGTAACCGGAGGTCCAATGCTTGCCGGTATGTACAAGAATATTAAACGTTCCCTGGTAAGGGATACGTTTGAAGCTGTCGGACAATTCAAAGCAGGTAAAATTACAAGAGAAGAACTTTCTTGCATGGAAGAAGAGGCTTGTCCCGGTGTTGGCTCATGCCAGGGATTATATACTGCAAATACCATGAATTGCCTAACTGAAACATTAGGTATGTCAGTCATAGGGTGTGGGACGAGCCTGGCAGTTTCTGCTAAAAAGAAACGCCTTGCCGAAGTAAGCGGTGAGCGTATCGTTGGATTAGTTAAGAAGAATATTAAAGCTCGGGATATCCTCAATATTAATGCATTTTATAATGCAATAATGGTTGATATGGCAATGGGAGGTTCAACCAATACTGTTTTGCATCTGCCCGCTATTGCTCATGAAGCAGGGATTAAATTGGAGCTTTCTCTTTTTGATAAAATTAGCCGCCAGACACCTAATATAACCAGTATTCGTCCGGGCGGGGATTATTTTATGGAGGATATTGAATATGCAGGCGGTGTTCCTGCTGTTCTTAGCCGATTAAAGTCAAAATTAAAAGATAACATTACGGTCAGCGGTTTGAATATCACAGAAATAGCTGAACAGGCTAGTGTTGTAAATGAAGATGTTATTCGTCCTATAAAGAAAGCTTATCATAAAGAAGGAGGTATTGCTATCCTAACGGGAAATATTGCTCCGTTAGGGGCAGTGGTGAAGCAAAGCGCCGTTAAAGAAGAAATGATGCGGTTTTCAGGCGAGGCTTTTTGCTTTGATTCAGAAGAAGAAGGAATGGAAGCTATATTGAGCGGTAAAGTTAAAAAAGGAATGGTTGTTGTCATCCGGTATGAGGGTCCTCGAGGCGGACCTGGGATGCGTGAGATGCTTTCACCAACCTCAGCGATTAGCGGTATGGGACTTTCAGATTCGGTAGCACTTATTACTGATGGTCGTTTTTCAGGAGGAACCCGTGGCCCGTGTATAGGTCATATTTCACCTGAAGCTGCAGACAAAGGTGTTATCGGGTTAATCCGGAATGGTGATATAATTGAGATTGACATTCCAAATCGCAGTATCAATCTTAAGGTTTCCAAAGCCGAACTTGATAATCGCGCGAAGAAGCAAAAACCGTTTTTGCCTAAGATAAAAAGCGGCTATTTAAAACGATACAGTGAAATGGTCGCCTCGGCAAATACGGGCGCTGTTTTAAAGTAGAGAGTAGAGGGTAGCGAGAAAGAGAAGTAGTTGCAGGTTGCGAGTTTCGAGTTGCGGGTTGAACTTTTTTTGCTGAACATAATCCGCAACACGTAACTCGTAATTAATATGTATGTTTTTTTCACTCTCTACTCTTTACTCTCTACTCGCTACTTAGTAACAAAACAAAACAGATTAACAATACGGAGTAATAGATATGAGTACTATGAAAGGTTCTGAAATTTTAATTGAATGTTTGAAGAGAGAGGGAGTTGATGTTATTTTTGGATATCCTGGTGGGTCTGTAATTCCCCTTTTTGACAAATTATATGAGTCTGATATTAAATTTTATCTGGTACGTCATGAACAGGGAGCTGCGCATATGGCTGACGGTTATGCACGTGCAACAGGAAAGGTCGGAGTTTGTATAGCTACGTCCGGACCCGGTGCTACTAATCTGGTAACAGGCATAGCAACTGCTTATATGGATTCGATTCCTATTGTTGCCATAACGGGTCAGGTAAAGACTCATTTAATAGGTAATGATGCTTTTCAGGAAGCTGATGTTAGTGGTATTACACGTCCCATTACAAAGCATAATTATCTTGTTAAAGATGTAAAAGATCTTGCCCGTGTTGTTCGTGAGGCATTTTATATTGCTTCAACAGGGAGACCGGGACCTGTTGTTATTGACCTTCCTGTTGATGTTTCACTTGCTTCATGTAATTTTGTATATCCTTCACGTGTAGATATCAGAGGATATAAGCCTGTTTTAAAGGGACATCCAAAGCAGATAAGGAAGGCTTGTGAGTTAATAAATCAGGCCGAACGTCCTATTCTTTATGTTGGTGGCGGTGTTATACTTTCGGAGGCAAGTGAAGAGCTCTCACAGTTTGCTCAAAAGAGCAGCATTCCTGTAACCACTACATTAAATGCATTAGGTTCCTTTCCTGAAGATAATGAACTTTCTCTTGGGATGTTAGGCATGCATGGAACAGCATATGCTAATCATGCTGTCCAGGATTGTGACCTTTTAATATCGGTCGGAGCTCGTTTTGACGACCGGGTAACAGGTAAAATAGATGAATTTGCTCCTCATGCAAAGATTATTCATATTGATATTGATCCGTCTTCAATTTCTAAAACCGTTACTGTAGACATTCCTATAGTCGGTGATGCAAAAGATATTTTGAAGGAATTGATAAAACAGGTAAAACCTTTGCACATTAAACCATGGTTAAAAAAGATTAGCGCGTGGAAGAAGAAGTACCCTCTTTCATACAAAAAAGAAGGGATAAACATAAAGCCTCAATTCGTTGTTGAGCTGATTTCTAAATTAACCAAGGGAGAGGCCATTATTGTTACCGAGGTCGGTCAAAATCAGATGTGGGCCGCACAGTGGTACGTTTATAAAAAGCCACGCCATTTTTTATCAAGCGGAGGACTTGGAACCATGGGATATGGTTTTCCCGCTGCTATTGGTGCACAGGTCGGTAATCCTGATAAAATCGTTGTTGATATAGCAGGCGACGGTTCTATACAGATGAATATTCAGGAATTAGCAACTGCAGTTACAAATAATATTCCTGTTAAAGTCATTGTTTTAAATAACGGTTACTTGGGAATGGTTCGCCAGTGGCAGGAACTTTTCTATGGTAAACGGTATGCCCATACAGACCTTGCCTCCACAGGAAATCCTGATTTTATGAAAATTGCAGAGGCTTACGGGGCTATGGGTATTAGGGTAACAAAAAAAGGGCAGGTTGAGGCTGCCATTAAAAAGGCACTCAAGCATAATGGACCGGTCTTTGTTGATATTATTATAGACAGAGAGGAAAATGTTTTTCCAATGGTTCCTGCCGGTCAGGCGATAAACCGGATGATCGGTGGCATGGCATAAATTCAATTACACGAAAGGCCACGAATATAAACACGAATATCCACGAAAGTTATTTTGTATTTTAAGTGCTTTCTGAGTTATTCGTGGTAATTAGTGTATTTAACCCAGGGAGTTAGCTATGAAACATACAATATCAGTTTTAGTTGAAAATCATGTAGGTGTTCTTGCTCATGTTTCCGGACTTTTTTCATCACGTGGTTTTAATATCACAAGCCTTGCTGTAGGGGAGACTGAAGATCCCAGTATTTCCCGTATGACGATTGTTGCAGGAGGAGATGAGAAAGTTTTAGAGCAAATCATGAAACAGCTTAATAAGCTGGTAGACGTGATAAAAGTTATTGATATGAACCGTCAGGAGAGTATAGAGAGAGAACTGGTTTTAGTAAAGGTGAGTATTACATCATCTTCCCGCATGGAAGTTATGCAGATTGTGAATACCTTCCGGGCTAAAATCGTTGACGTTGATACACATGCTCTCACGGTTGAAGTAACTGGAACTGAAAGTAAGGTTGATGCGATGTTGGAACTGTTGCGTCCTTATGGTATAAAAGAAGTTGCTCGCACAGGAATTATTTCTATGGCACGCAAAAATGAATTATCTGCTAAGGCCTCGGCTAAAAAGCAGATAAATGAGAAGGCATTGCCAAAACCAAAGAAGAAGTCTAAATCAAAAAAGAAGCGATAATGTAAATAAAGGTTATGAAGAAAACGATTTTGAAATTGTAGTTATATCGTATAACTTCGTAACTGATGTCGTCATTGAAGGAGGAGAATATATGGCAAAGATGTATTACGACAAAGATGCGGATTTGAATATTTTGAAGGGTAAAAAAATAGCTGTCATTGGATATGGAATTCAGGGCAGAGGGCAAGGCCTTAATTTAAAAGACAGCGGACTTAACGTTGTTGTAGGTGAATTAGAAGGAACGCCTAATTTTAAGCAGGCAAAAAAAGATGGCTTTAATCCTGTGTCGGCAAAAGAAGCAGCTGCCCAGTGCGATATCATTCAGATTCTAACTCAGGATCATGTACAATCAGCCGTTTATGAAAAGGAGATAAAAGAACATTTAACCGAGGGGAAAGCTCTATGTTTTTCTCACGGGTTTAATATTGTTTTTAAACAGATTGTGCCGCCTCGAAATGTTGACGTGTTCATGGTTGCCCCAAAAGGACCGGGCAGTCTTGTTCGTTCTCAGTTTGAAGACGGAAAAGGTGTTCCGTGTTTAGTTGCCATTGAGCAGGATTTTACCGGCAAAGCTCTTAGCCTTGCTTTGGCGTACGCTAAAGGAATCGGTGGGACGCGGGCAGGTGTAATTGAAACAACGTTTAAAGAAGAAACGGAAACAGACCTTTTTGGTGAACAAACCGTTCTTTGCGGTGGGGTGAGCGAACTTGTTCGCGCGGGGTTTGATACTTTAGTTGAAGCCGGGTATCAGCCGGAGATTGCATATTTCGAGTGCCTTCATGAATTGAAACTTATTACCGATATGATTTATGCGAAAGGTATTTCTGGTATGCGCCGCAGGGTTTCAGATACAGCAGAATACGGAGATTATACGCGTGGTCAGAGAATCATCAGTAATGAGACACGCAAAGAGATGAAGAAGATTCTCTCTGAAATACAGTCGGGTAAATTTGCCGATGAATGGATTGATGAGAATAAAAAAGGACGTCCCAACTTTAATAAATTGCGTGAGAAGGATGATAATCATAAAATAGAAAAAGTTGGTGCAGATTTAAGAAAAATGATGGATTGGATTAAATAGAAGTGAACCATTGATTGTAACACCCCCCCTAACCCCCCTTAATAGGGGGGAGATACGAGAATCGAAAGTCCCCCTTATAAAAGGGGGTGCCCGACTTGTCCGCCGCAGCCGTAGCGAAGGCGGAAGGGCGGGGGATGTAGTGAGGAGAATCATGACAAAGAAGAAAAGAAAAATATATATTTTTGATACGACGCTCCGTGACGGAGAACAGTGTCCAGGTGCTTCAATGACTCCGGAAGAGAAAGTACAAGTTGCAAAACAACTTGAGCGGCTGAACGTTGATATTATTGAAGCGGGGTTTCCTGCAGCTTCCCCGGGGGAGATAAAGGCCATTCAACGTATCTCGAAGAGTGTGAAAGAATGTATTATATGTGGACTAGCACGTATGACTAAGAACGACATTGATGCAGCGCGCGAAGCATTAAAATATGCAAAGAAAAAAAGGATTCATGTCTTTCTTGCCACATCGCATATTCATCGTCAGTTTAAACTAAAGAAGAGCAAACAGGAACTGATTGATATGACGAAGCAGAATATACGTTATGCTAAGCGTTTTTTTAAGAATGTAGAATTTTCTCCAGAAGATGCGAGCAGGACTGAGCCAGAATTTTTAGTTAAAATTGTGAAAGAAGCTATAAATGCTGGTGCGACGTCTGTGAATATACCAGATACTGTAGGATACGCTGTTCCTCATGAGTTTGGAAAACTTATAAGTTATCTTGTTAAAAAGATACCTACACTCGGTAAGAAGGTTGCACTCAGTGTTCATTGTCATAATGACTTAGGTCTTGCCGTGGCCAATTCTATGTCTGCCATTGTGAACGGTGCGAACCAGGTGGAATGTACTATAAATGGTATTGGTGAACGTGCCGGCAATGCTGCCATGGAAGAGATTGTTATGTCCCTGCATACACGTTCTGACACATTTAACGCTTATACAGATATTAAGATAAAGGAAATTACCAAAGCAAGCCGGCTTATTTCTTATATTACCGGAATGCATGTACAGCCTAATAAAGCAATTGTCGGAAAAAATGCTTTTAGACATGAGTCAGGTATTCATCAAGACGGTATTCTTAAGAAACGTCAGACCTATGAGATAATTGACCCCAAAGACATAGGACTTTCGGGAACACAGTTAGTCATGGGAAAGCATTCGGGACGGCATGCTTTTAAAGAGCGTTTAATTAAGTTAGGCTTTGACCTGACTGATACTCAATTAGAAAAGGCGTTTAATCGTTTTAAGAGCATTGCTGATAAAAAGAAAAATGTGTTTGATGAAGATTTAGAAGCCATTGTTGAGGATGAAATCGTACATATACCTATGATGTGGCAATTAGTCTCAATGTCAATAAATACTGAGACCGGTAAACCTTCTAAGGCTTCACTTGAATTAAAAAAGAAGAATAAGATATACAAAGCTGTTTCCTCTGGCGATGGTCCTGTGGACGCTTGTTATAAGGCAATAGAATCGATTACAGGGAAGAAAATAAAATTAGTGGATTATTCTATTCAATCGGTTACATGGGGCAAAGACGCACTTGGGGAAGTCAGCGTTAAGATCGCATCCCAGGGCCAGGAGGTTTCTGCCCGTGGAGCCAGTACCGATATTATTGAAGCAAGCGTAAAAGCATACCTTAAGGCATTAAATAAAGTTTTCTCGCGTTCTGAGAAAATACAAAATTAAAAATAAACATTACCGCTAATCTAGATAACGATTGATGGGAATTCAAAGCCGCAATTTTAAATTGTTTTCGGTAATCGGTTATCCTCTCGCACATACCTTGTCCCCTTACATGCATATGTCTGCCATTAAAGGGAAGAAAATCAATGGAATTTATATTTCTTTTGAAATTGAGCCTAAAAAGTTTAATACGGTCATGAAGAAATTGAAATTTTTGCCGCTGAACGGGTTCAATGTAACAGTGCCGTATAAAGAAAAGATAATACCGTTTTTAGATACAATGTCTCCTGAGGCTCGTATCATGGGTGCGGTTAATACTGTTAAGGTAGGAAGTAAAACGAAGGGATTTAATACTGATGCATACGGTTTCGCTCGTTCCCTGGCTGATGATTTGAAATTCTCCCCGCGTGGAAAACGTATTTTAATTATAGGCGCGGGCGGAGCGGCAAGGGCGTGTTTATATGCACTTTCAAAGGGAGGGGCACGGACAATCGTTATTGCTGATATAATACAAAAACGTGCACGCGCATTAAAGAGACATTTCAGCAAAAATTTTAAAGATGTACAATTTGTAGTTACCTTAGCTAACGAAGAACATTATAAAATATTTTTGTCCGAAGTTGATATGGTGGTCAATGCTACGCCTATAGGTCTTAGGAGCTCTGATCCGTTACTTATTCCGGCACGAATTTTTCCAAAAAAGAAATTATATGTATATGATTTAATATATAACCCATCTCAGACTAAGCTCATTAAGGTTGCAAAGGGAAAAGGATGCCGTACATCCAACGGATTAGGCATGCTTCTTCATCAAGGTGCGCGGGCGTTTGAAATCTGGACAGGAATGAAAGCACCGGTTTCTGATATGAGGCGTGCTTTATTGAAGGGAATAAGGGAAGCTGAAACTTGAAAACCTGCTACCGTAGATTATGAAGTCAGAAGACGGAAGTCTGACATCTGACGTCCGATGTCTGACCTCTGTAAAAAGCGAAAAGGATTGAATTATTCACTATTTATATAAGAAATTGTGTTTTTTAAGGTAAAATATTATAGCAATGGTTGATATTATTAAGCAGTTCATTGAAGAGAATCATTTTTTATTTACGTTTTATCTTTTTTTAGCAGGCGCCTGTGTAGGGAGTTTTTTGAATGTTTGTATTTATCGCATGCCTGAGGAGGGAAAATCAATCATTAAGCCTCGATCTTCCTGTCCTTCCTGTTCGGCGCAAATTGCTTGGTATGATAATATACCTATACTGAGTTATATTATTTTAAAGGGGAAATGTCGAAAATGCGGTGTGCAAATTTCACCGCAGTATATTTTTATTGAGGCCCTTACGGGATATATCTTCGTTGAATATTTTATTCTTTTCGGACTAAGTATTCAATACGTGGTTTATTTATATTTGACCTGTTCTTTGCTTGTTGCAACAGTAGTTGATTTTAAGTTGCAGATTATTCCTGATGAAATAAATTTTGCCGGAATATTGGTTGGATGTGCGCTGTCATTTTTTTTCCCCCAGCTTCACGGGGATTCAAGGAAGGTATGGGGACTTTTATATGCTCTGTTAGGGATGATAACAGGCGGCGGGTTGATTTATGTTACTGGTGTTTTGGGTAATTTAGTTTTCAAGAAAGAAAGTATGGGCGGCGGCGATGTGAAGTTAATGGCCATGATCGGTTGCTTTTTAGGTTGGAAAATGACACTGCTTACCTTTTTTATTGCGCCGTTTTTAGGCTCTGTTGTAGGCCTTTATGTTAAATTTATTAGGAAACAGGAGATTATACCATACGGGCCATTCCTTTCGTTTTCTGCGCTTATTGCTCTTTTTGCTGGTGATAAAATTTTAAAAATATTTTTTAATATTTAAAATTTAGATTACACATTTTCATTTAATTATAAAATTTAGTTAATGCTATAATATTACAATATTTTGTAATAACAGAAAATAAGGAGATTATTTTATGCTGCAGTATATTACCTCAGGCGAATCTCATGGAAAATATCTAATAGCTATACTGGAAGGGATACCGAGCGGTCTTTCGGTTAATACTGCATTAATTAATAAAGAACTTCGCCGAAGACAGGAGGGGTATGGCCGCGGACCGCGTATGGATATTGAGAAAGACCAGGTTATGATAACTTCCGGTCTTATAAAAGGTAAAACAACTGGTGCACCAATAGGTCTTATGATAATAAATAAAGATGTGACTGTTGATTCACTCCCTCAGCTGTTAAGACCGAGGCCCGGACATGCTGATTTTGCCGGGGCGTTGAAATATGATCAGGGGATACGTGAGGTTTTGGAACGTTCGAGCGCACGTGAAACTGCACTGCGGGTTGCGGTTGGTGCATTGTGTAAACAGTTATTGCAAAAATTTAATATAAATATTATTTCCCATGTTGTTCGCATCGGTACGGTTAATATAAATCATCCGAATCTTACATTTGAGATGGTAAAAAAAATGATTAAAGCCTCAAGATTAAATTGTATATCCCGCGAGGTTGAGAAAAGAATGATCAAAGAAATTAACCAGGCTATGAAACGAAATGATACCCTCGGAGGAGAGTTTGAAGTCTTTGCGAATGGTGTTCCTGTTGGTTTAGGTTCTTATGTCCATCATATGCGAAAACTTGATGCTGCTATTGCACAGGGATTAATGAGCATTCAGGCTGTAAAGGCAGTTGAGTTCGGATTAGGTGTCGGGTATGCTGCAGCCTCAGGCTCAAGAGCACATGATGAACTTTTTTATGCAAAGGGAAAGGGCTATTATCGGAAAACAAATAATGCCGGAGGTATTGAAGGGGGCATGAGTAATGGTTCGGATATTATTGTTCGTGCCACTATGAAACCAATCGCAACACTTAAGAGACCTTTGCTTTCGGTTAATATGAAAACTAAAAAGACAGATAGTGCTAGCTTCGAAAGGTCTGATATATGTGCCGTTCCATCATGCAGTGTAATTGCTGAGGGAGTTGTTGCTTATGAAATAACGCGGGCATTTTTGGAAAAATTCGGCGGTGATTCTTTAACGGAAATTACACGAAACTACAAAGGATATATAAGACAAATCAAATGAAGAACATATATCTAATTGGAATGATGGGATCGGGTAAGTCTGTGGTTGCCCAAATTCTTGCCGATGAATTAGGTTGCAAAATGGAAGACCTAGACGAATGTATTGCCTCAGGGGAGAAAAAAAGCATTAATGATATTTTTGCTACAAACGGTGAACCATATTTTCGTGAGGTCGAGAAGAATGTTCTTAAAAAGATTGCTTCACAGAAAGACTGTATTGTTTCAACCGGTGGTGGAATAGTACTTGATGAAGAAAATATGAATCTTATGAGATCTACAGGCGTCATAATTTATTTGAAGGCCCCGACTGATATTTTATATGCACGTCTTAAAGACAAAAGCGACCGTCCGTTGTTAAAAGGGGAATCTCCTAAGGATAAACTTGACAGGATTTATGATCATCGGGCAGGTCTTTATGCAAAGGCGGACTATGCTATAGATACTGTAGATAAAATACCGCATGACGTTGCCCGTGAGATAATACAATTGTTAACCATAGAAGGATTGCCTTAAAAAAATCCGTGTAATAAATAGAGGTAAATGCATGAAAGAAATTAAATGCCATTTAGGCAAGAGAAGCTACTCCCTGTATATCGGGAAAAATGCACTCGCGGGCTGTAGAAGTTATTTTAAAAAAGCAGGTATTAAGGATAAGGCCTTAGTAGTTACGAATAAAAAAGTCTTTCGGTTATATTTCTCAAAATTAAAAAAGCAATTACAAAAGTCAGGCCTTGATGTTTATTATCATATTTTACCTGATAGCGAAAGAGCAAAATCACAGAAAGAACTCTTTCGCCTCTATAATAAGCTTCTTAGCTTAAGATTCGATAGATATACAACCCTTGTTGCACTTGG
The DNA here is from genome assembly GCA_964558015.1 of uncultured bacterium. GTDB lineage: Bacteria > Omnitrophota > Omnitrophia > JAHJGZ01 > JAHJGZ01 > CAZLCT01. The sequence goes on from CAZLCT010000042.1 coordinate 11,143, forward strand.
AGGGGGAGTTATCGGCGACGTATGCGGATTTTGTGCCTCTACTTATATGCGTGGAATTAATTTCATCAATATACCAACGACCTTACTTGCTCAGGTAGATAGTGCTATTGGCGGGAAAACGGCAATTAATTTAGAAAAGGGAAAAAATTTAGTAGGGTCTTTTTACCAGCCGCGTTTTATTGTCAGTGATATTTCTTTTCTTTCCTCTCTTTCCCGCAGGCAGCGTGCTGTCTCGTTATCGGAAGTTATCAAGTATGGTGTTATTTGGGATGGGAATTTTTTCCTCTTTTTAGAACAAAGAATAGAGAAAGCCTTAGCAGGAGATCTTTCTGTGCTGGAACATATTGTATATTCATCAAGTAAGATTAAGGTTCATGTAGTTGAGCGGGATGAAGAGGAAGTAACTGGATTTCGTGCGATACTTAATTTTGGACATACGTTTGCCCATGCGTTTGAAGCTGCGGGCGGATATAATGCAATTTCTCACGGAGAAGCCGTAGCCCTGGGTATGATAGCAGCAGCCCGGTTGGCTAACATGACGGGGATTTTTAGCGAACGTGGCCTAAGGCGTATTGAAGATTTAGTGATGAGGATCGGATTACGCCGATCTTTAAAATCATACGGTATTACTACTTCTAAAATTTTATACTATATGCAATTTGACAAAAAGAATAAAGGTAAAAAAATATCATTAGTCCTTCCTACTAGGATCGGTCATGTCAAGGTTTTGAGTAATATTTCTCGTCCTCTTATTGAAAAAGCGGTAAATAGTCTCTTCTTTTAAATATTAGAAAAAAATAGGAAACATCATGATGACTGATTTAGAAGTTTTATTGTTGCTAAATTATATTCCGAACTGCGATGCACGAGGAGTGCGTCTGCTGCTTGATGCTGTGGGTGAGGTGCGTGATATTGTTAGTGATGATAACCTTGAATTTATTAGTAAGACCTCTAACTTCGGCGGTCGTTTTGTTAAATCGATTCGTGATGGGTTAAAAAAATTTGACGTTAAAAAAGAGATTTCTGAACTCGAGAAGCAGTCCATTAACGTAATTAGTTTTCTTGATGAAAATTATCCTGCTGATCTTCTTGAGATTCATGATCCGCCTGTTCTATTGTATGTAAAAGGGGATATGACCCCATCAGATGATTATTGCCTGAGTATTGTTGGTTCTCGCAATGCTTCATTTTATGGTCTGGAAATGGCTGAGGGGTTAGCCTTTGATTTAGCATCAAGAGGTATTACAATTGTCTCCGGAATGGCTCAAGGGATTGACAGCTCAGCACATCAAGGAGCTTTACGGGGAGGGGGGAGAACGATTGCTGTTCTTGGCTCTGGTGTTGATGTTATTTATCCGCCTGATAATAAGAAACTTTATGAATCTATTGTCCGCCATGGAGCTGTAGTATCTGAGTTTCCACTTAAAACTAAACCCTTTTCTTATAATTTTCCTAAAAGAAACAGGATTATTAGCGGTATTTCTAAAGGGACTGTTGTAGTTGAAGCTGCCAAAAGGAGCGGTTCTTTAATAACTGCCCGCTTAGCCTTAGAGCAAGGACGTGAAGTGTATAGTGTACCCGGAAAAGCTGATTCGGTGCGTTCTCAAGGGACAAATAATTTGATTAAAGAAGGGGCTCGCCTGATAACTTCTGCAGATGAAATAATCGAGGAGTTATTTCCGGATATGTTAGAAGGAAATTCTGTAGTCCATAATGAGTCTAGGCGATTTGACTCTAAGGGGGAGAAGAAATTAAATACTCTAGAGCATAAGGTTATGTCTTGTCTAAGTTCTAAGCCAATGCATGCTGATCAGATTGCAGGATATACTGATATTTCTGTCGCAAAAATATATTCTGTTTTAACCCATTTAGAGGTTATTCATAAAGTAAAGAAGAGCTTTGGCGGAGGATATGTAAGGGAGAAAGAAAAAGTGTGAAAAAAATTATGGAAATTAGACGGCAGAGGAAATGTTTTATTATTTTAATTGCTGTAGCAATAACGGCTTACTTTTTTTCACCTTATGTTTTTGCAGAGGATTTTTTTGTTGCTAAAGTGCAAAAAGTTCTTGAAGGTGATAAAATACTTTTACAGGGCGGGACCGTAGTTCAGTATATGGGTATTAATGCACCAAGAACCAGGGTTTCCAATCAAATTTTTCAAGATATAGCTCTTGCTGCACTGCAACTTAATAAAAAGTTAGTTGAGGGGAAAACAGTTCGGTTAGAAATTGTTATGCCTTCAAGCATTAGCACTGAAGACTCACGCAAGTTTGCATATGTGTTCATCGGAGGACGAATGGTGAACGCATTGTTGGTAAAAAAAGGACTTGCTGTAGTGTCCGATACTTATCCGCCGGCTCAAAAATATCAGAGTTTTTTTTCACGTGCGCAACAGCAGGCAGTTTTATCAAAAGCTGGCATTTGGCAAAAAATCCAGACACAAAAACAAAATGGGAGTGTGAGTGATTATGCATTTCAGTAAAATTATCAGGAATATAATACTTTTTGTTTTTTTCACGTTTCTACTAATATTTATTTCCAACAACGATGTTTGTGCCGGAGTAGCGAGAGATATACAAGATGAATATGAGGGCCGGTATGAAAACAGAGTTTTTATTTTACGGGAAGATTTGTTTATATTTAAGGATTTAGATGACGATCCGGAAATTGTTACGGATATGAATAATTTTATATATGATATTGATAATAAAGAGCTTAAGAAAAACATCGTATTTAAAAGAGGGGAGAGTATTCTGATTGAAGATTTAGATTTTGACAGAAAAAAAATTGAGGTTTCAATCAGGTCAATTGATACGAATCAAAAAGGGGAAATAATTTTTGATTTTAATAAAAGGTTGAGTTCTGAGTTTTACGAAAGTACTGATTTTATAAGGAGATTCGACGAAATATTTTTAAATGAATCGCTAAAGATGGAGCCTGTTTTTACCGATAGAATTAGTAATAAAATCACTACCGGTGAGATTCAAACTGGAATAACGAGGCGTGAACTTTTTTTGACATTAGGTAAACCATTTGATATAGTAACGGTTGTTAATAGTCAAACCAGACAGGAAGAGTGGATATATAAAGAAGAGGCCAGAACATATCGGTTTTATTTCGAGCAGGACAGATTAGTTGAATGGGTTGCACATTAAAATTAAAGGGATAGGAAAATGGAAGAGAGACGGTTTTATAAAAGAAGTAATTATGAAAAGAGCATTCGGTTTAATGTACGGAAAGGGGATTCTCCGGTTGATACTATTTCAAGATCAATCAATATTTCCGGAGGCGGTATAGGGATAACCACAAATGAGCCGCTCAGTGCACGTCAGAATGTAGCTTTAGAAATTGCTATTCCTGGTTATTTAAAGTCAATTCCGGCACGCGGTGAGGTAGTATGGACCGAGGATTCACCTGAGGAAAACGATTATAGGGCAGGCATTAGGTTTACTAACATTGATATGTATAATCGTCAATTGATTCTGGATTATGTTCATTTTAGCTGATACGAATATTCTTTCCGAGAATAATTAGAGAATTATTTTTGAAGGATAACTTTTCAATTTGTATAAATATGAAATAAAATCAATGCTTATCCGTGTAATTGATAAGCACTGAAAAACGAAAGGAGATTATAATGGTTGAAGAAATTCGACAAGGAATTGTCGGGGGGGAACCTAATATTCCGGAATCTGCTTCGAAAGGAAAGCGTTTCCTGGCAGCTATATTTGATCTTATTATCATTCCTATAATTTTGGGTGTTGTTGCAGGTCTTTTACTTTTTGCCGCTCCGGTCGGATTACGTAATATTATTTTAATTGTAGTTAATATTTTATGGATGACCGTAAAAGATTTAATGTGGGAAGGAGCTGCACCGGGAAAGAAAATGGCAAGTATCAAGGTTGTAAGCACAGAAACGGGGCAAAAGATTACTATTGCCCAGGCATTTATACGTAATATTCTGCTCATTATACCGTTTGTATTAGTGATCGGTTATATTATTGAAATTATAATGCTTGCAGCTAAGGGTGAGCGTCTTGGTGATAAATGGGCTAAAACCCGGGTGGTTGCTGCTTAAGGTTGATTAGAATTTTAAAAAAGGGGTGTCAGACACCATTTATACAATGGTGTCTGACACCCCTTTTTTATACGGGTGGTAAATTTGCCTTCTCCCGTATAATGTTATATTCCTTCTTGGTAAAGGTTCTTACCTTTGTTCTTATATCATCAATAATTGCATACAAACATGGTATAAAGAGTAAGGTTGAAAATGTTGCAAAAGCAAGACCCCAGGCAAGGGCGAGTGCCATTGGTTTTATAATCGGATCGCTTCCTCCCCAGCCGTAAGCAACGGGAAGAAGACCGCAAACGGTTGTTATTGTGGTAAGGATAACAGGCCTCAAGCGCAATTTTCCGCCTTCAATAATGGATTCTCTTCTTGAAGTTCCCTGCTCCCGGAGTTTATTGATAAATTCTACTAATACAATAGAATCATTAACAGCAACACCTGCAAGACCTACTGCCCCCATAATTGCGAAAAAACCAAAAGGCTTGCCATGAAGGAAGAATACATATATAACTCCGATAAGCCCCATAGGAATAGATGTAAGGACGATGAACGGCTGTACTAATGAACCGAAAGTTGAAGCCAATATTAAAAATACAATCATAATACCCCATATAAAAGAGCTGCCCAGACTTTTCATAGATTCTTCCGTATCCTCTTGTTCACCGCCATAGCGTAGCGTTACGTCAATGAACTCCTGATTGATGTCTTTAAATTCCTCAGTAAGCAAACGATTAACCTCAAAAGATGTTGTTATATTTTCATCGACATTAGCAGATACCGTGATTACTCTTTTTCTATCAAGATGTCTGATGGAAGAAATACCTTTTTCCGTCTCTAATGTTGCAACCTTGTTTAAGGGTATGAGTTTATCATACTTATTCGGTATCAGTATGCTGTCGAATGAATCAAATGTAAGTTGCTGATTTTCTGGAAATTTTACGATTACGTCAATTTCTTCATCCGTTGTTTTTATGACCGTAGCTATACCTCCTTCAAAGGCGTAACGAACCGAGTGTGCAATGTCACGTGTTGTAAGAAAAAGGCGTTTTGCTTGTTGGGTATCGATTATGACGCGAAGTTCATCTTTTCCTTCTGTATAATCATCTTTTATATCTTGTACTCCGTTTATTGTTTTAAGATAATCTTGCATACGAAGCGAAATTTCTTTTAAGTCTTTGTAATTTTCCCCACGGATTTTTACAGCAATAGGTTTTCCTACAGGAGGGCCGGGCTTAATCTCTTCAAAGGTAAGTTTTTCAAAACCCTCGATAGACTTAGCCTTTTTCCGCAATTCATCAATAATTTCCGGTGTTTTTCTCTTACGGTCTGCCTCGGGTGTAAGATACACCCAAATCATTGCAAGATGGCTTCCCGTTTCCCTCTCATCATGCATTTCTTCACCTGATACACCGACAGTAGTTACGAAATTTTCTAATTCGTTCTCAGGTAATTGCTTAACTAAATCCTCGACCGGTTTCAATAAATCAGCCGTATACTCAATATAAGTACCGATCGGAGCCCTGGCTTCAATACGGAATTGTTCTATGCCTTCTGATGAAAAAAGTACAAATTTGATAAAAAATGCATTTAAAAGTAATGCTACTATTATTATTCCGGCGGTTATTAATAAAATTAAATAGCGTTTCTCAACAATGAAATTCAATGTTTTCTCATAATGGGTTATTAAAAATTTAAAGAAGCGGTCTCCTACACGAGTTTTTTTCTTCTCCTTATTTATTGGACGTGCAAAATCAGCAATGTGTGAAGGAAGAATAAACAAAGCTTCAAGCAAAGATGCGGCCAGCATAAGTATGACTACTTGCGGAATGTTTCTTACATATTTACCCATAATTCCGCTCATTAAGAAGAGCGGAAAGAAAAATGCCACTGTTGTGAGAATCGTGGCCACTACCGGTTTGGTTACTTCATTAGTTCCCGTCACAGCTGCGTCACGTGGCGGCATGCCCCCTTCAATATACCTGTAACTATTTTCAGAAATAATGATTCCGTCATCGACCAACATTCCCAAGACGATTATCATGCCGAACATACTGATGAGATTAATACTAATACCAAGGAGCGCCATTAAAATAAGTGTGGCGCCGAATGCAACAGGTAAGCCAAGAGCCGTAAGTAGAGCAACACGCATCTGGAGGAAGAAAAGCAGACAAGCAACAACCATAATGATTCCGATAATTCCGTTGTTAACGAGTACTCTAAGGCGTCTTTTTATATAAAATGAAATATCATCAAAAGTGTCGATATGTAGACGTTCATCATTAACGGCCAGTTTAAAATCTTCGAGTGTTTTATTAACTAGTTTGACTACTTTAAGAGTATCGGCTGACTCTCGTTTTATTACAATAAGGTTAATGGATTCTTCGCCGTTGGTTTTAAAAATGATATCTTCATCTTCAAAAGTATCTAGCACATTAGCAACGTCTTCAACACGTATCCAGTTCCCTTGCTCGTTTGCACGAATGATAACTTTTTTGATTTCGTCTGCGGTTTCGAATTCTCCCATGGTGCGTATGAGATATTCTTTTGTTCCGGTTTCTAATGTACCTCCGGGAAGATTAAGATTTTTATTGCGCAGGGCAGTTATTATTTCATCGAGAGAAATGTAGTAATCAGCTACCTTCTCAGGGTCTACTTCTACATGAATCTCCCTCTCATGCCAGCCGTTTTTCCTTACTGCGGCAACGCCGTGAATATCCTGCAACTTATCTTTCAGTGACTCAGCATAGCGGCGCAGTTCTTTCTCCGGCGGGCCCGCCAGAGAAACCTGAAGCACAGGAACATTTTTGGTTTGAATTTCAGTTACTATGGGGTCATCTTCAATATCATCGGGAAGATCTTTCTCACGGTCAACTGCAGTTTGGATATCCTGTACTACTTTGTCTTTGTTTTTTGTATCAGGGTCGATTTCAATTAGAATAGTGGATAGATTTTCAGTTGATACCGATGTGATTTCATCGATATCATCCACTTCTGCTAATTCTTCTTCAAGCGGGATAGTAATAAGTTTTTCGACTTCCTGCGGAGTAGCACCCATATATATGGTATTAATGGATACCATGTCCAGACTTATATTAGGAAAGGCCTCCTGCTTAATATTGAACCAATAGTATACGCCTACAATAATGATAAGTACTGAAACAAGATTTATAAAAAGTGAGTTTTTAACTGAAAAAGTTGCTGGCTTCATTTTTCCACTTCTTCATACGTTACCCAATCGATTTCATCTAATAATATGTTTTGATTACGCTTCAGACTGATGATTGCTTTTTCATAGTCAGTGAGTGCAAGGCTAAGTCCGGTTTTTGCATTAACTACATCGTCTTGAAAGCGGATAATAATATCGCTTGAGGAGCGTCCAAAACCGTATTTTTTTTCTTCGCCTTCAAGTTTTTTCTTTTGCAACTCATATATTTTTTCATTATACTTTACTTGTTTTTCTTTAAATATAATATTGCGTATGTCTTTTTCGATATCGACGAATATTTCTTTTTCTACTCTTTTCATATCCCAAATCGTCTGAGCCTTCTCAAGCTCGGACTGCCTAAATTCTGACCGTGCTTTTCTGTTCTCAAGAGGGTATGAGACTTCTACGCCGATAAAATAAGTCGGATCGTCCATACTTGCGGCTTCGCCCACAGCATCTATCATTTCACGTGCTAGGCCGTTTGCCGTGAAAGTGCCGATAAGGTCGACCTGCGGAAGGCGTTCGTTCTTTTTTAACCTTACCGATAAATTTTTCTTCTCAAGCTCGATTTTCACGGATTCAAGGTCGCGGCGGTTTTCAAGGGCTTTTAGGATATGGGTTTCTTTATTAAGTTCAACTGGTGAGGTAGTCGGCTTATCCTGAGGAGATAGGGTAAATTCTGTGAAAAAATTCATCGCAAGTTTAAGCTCATCAGAGGTATCAGAAATAATTTTATCGGTTTTGAGTAAATCTCTTTTACGTTCTTCAACGTTTGCCTGAGAAGCAAAAAGATCGGTTTCTTCAGCCGCACCGTTTTCATATTGATCTTTGGTTATTTTTAAAAAATTTTCTGCATATTCAAGAGCTTCTTTTTTTGAATCACGATCTTCGTATGCGAAAACAAGATCCCAGTATTTTGTATAAACATCGGAAATATTTTCTTCAATATTGTCGAGTTCGTCTAAATCAAGACGTGAGACATCGAGTCTTACAAGTTTGACGCTTCCGCGGTCTAAAAAGCCAAAGAAATTATTAAGAAGAGGTTGAGTGAGAGAAACTTCTACATCAGATTTATAGTAAGGGTTAATAATGGCAGTTGATGGAGCGGCCGAGTTACGTTTATTTAAAAAATCTAAAGAAAGAATGGAGCCAAAGGAAAACTTTTTTGACAGGCCTATATTCCACTCGGTTATGTTTTGTTTCTTTGGAAGAGTCGCGCTTGACGGTTCTTCTTCATCAACCGTATAACCCACATCAGCCGTCAGGGTTGTATCATATATTGATTTTGCAATCGGAATATCATAGGCAATAATCTTACGTTCTAAGCGGGCTATTTCTATATCGAAATTATTTTTTAGAGTGAGACGGATAGCCTCATTGAGAGAAAGGGGATACCCACTTATGGAATAATGCTCACCCCGTGTGAGTTCATTAGCCTCTTTAGCAAGGCCAGGCATATTAATTAATGTTATCAAAAATACTAATGTAGTTGGGATAATTTTATTTATTTTCATTGTAATGCTCTTCGTCAAAGTTTTTTAAAAATTTTATATAAAATGTTTTAAGCTTAGCTCGTGTATCTGAATCAAATTCAACAAAGGTTTTTGAAAAAAGGGATAAAGATGTTTTTTGTATATTTTCAAATAATGTGTGCCCTTCATCAGTTATTTCAATAAGTGTTGCACGCCGGTCTTCTTCACAAGGCATTCTTTTAATCAGCCCTTTTTTTTCCATTTGGTCTACTAGATTTGTTACTGCAGGGTTTGTAACGCCGAGTTTGTTTGCGATTTCATTCATACGCATAGGGCCTTGATGAATAGGTAAAAGCAGTAATGAGTAGTGTTGAAGAGTCAAGTCATATTCATTTAGCATTTGCATATAATAACGGCTCATACGTATATGAATCTGGCGAATTAATTCTATGATCTCCATCATTTCTGCGGTTGTTTTCATCAATCACCTCTTAGTTAATTTTATTAAATAATAAGTAATTATTTAGCCGATTGAGCAGGAGTTAGAATAATACTGTTTTTTGAGGT
>CAZLCT010000043.1:0-19987 GCA_964558015.1 uncultured bacterium
TCCCCGCCCTTAATAAAGTATGTATCAAAAAATTCAATAAGGCTCAGTTCCCCTTCACCTAATAAGGCGCAATCCGCATCAGTATTTGTAAGAATTATCTCCGGTACAGATGAAATCAAGGGGCCGCCTAAAAATATCAGTTTTTGAGGATAATGCTTTTTTATTAATTTTGTTACATCTTGAAGAAAAACGAAAGAATCACAATACGTAGCGATACCGACAATGTGGGCATCTGCAATATTATCCAATACATACTCATCGATGTTGTCCCTCAACCGGCAATCAAGGACTTTTAATTGATACCCCATCTTTTTAATGAGAGTCGCAATATAAGTAAATCCCTCAAAGGGACCGGTAACCAAAAATTCTCTTCCCGGCGTTGGAACCTGAGGCGAAGAAGGAACTATTAAAACTACCTTCTCCGGCCGCTTATTAATGGCAGGCGAATATGAAATCTCACGAAGCCTTTCCTCAAACAAATCTTCATCACCAGAATAATAATAATTGTATTGTGGCAACTGTTCCACCGATTATTCCCTATCTGTAATTTTTTTTAATGAGCTATTATTGAAGGACGCATCTTAAACTTCTTCGGCTTCCGCAAATAATAATTAACAGGATTCCAATATTCGTACGGCCGAATCTCTATCTGGTAATTAATCCTATGATACGCATCTCTTAATTCATTCTCTTCAAGCTCGGTAAAATTCAAGATCTCGTCTTCTTCGACCGAGCGTTCTCTTGATAAAAAATATAAATGGTCCAGCTCATTTTTAATAATACCTTTTTTAATCGCATCAAAATATAACGGCGTCCCGGGAATAGCTGACAGATATTTTACCCGGGTAACTTCTTTAAACTCTTCACAAAACGCTATGGTCCTGTTTAAACTCTCCCGTGTCTCACCAGACCCCCCAATAATGAAAAGCCCCCCTACTTTGAGTCCGGCTTTCTTCGTGAGTTTAATCGCATTAATAATCTGACTCTTTAATACCTTTTTTCTAAAATAGTCGAGCACCTCCTTGGTAATGGATTCAAATCCATACATAACAATATCGCAGCCCTTGTCTTTCATATGGGTGAGAACAGATAAATCAATGCCATCGACTCTCGTAAAACAGCTCCAACGGAAATCTACCTTACCGAATGCTTCATCCATAAGGGTATGTATGCGTTCTTTCTCATCTATAAAGGTAAGGTCACTCCACCAGGCGAATCGATATTTATATTTCTTTAAATGAAGCAGTTCGCTGCGAACGCGGGCCGCTGATTTATAACGCAATAACGGCATAGTGCGAAAGCAAAAACTACAGGCAAACGGACACCCTCTGCTTGATGTCATATAAATTTCGGGTGCCTCACCGCTCGTCTTTACGCGTGGCCACACAGATAAATCCTGCAATGGTACTGCATCTAGGTTATACATTTGCTGGCGGGGAGTATTTATAACAGTCTGGCCATCAGCATTCTTCCACGCCAGGCCGTGTATTTCGTTTAAAGTTAACGACTCTTCTGTCTTTAAGAGGTAATCCATTAATTCTATGGTTGTTAATTCCCCTTCACCTATGACTGCATAATCAGCTAAGGTATTATCCATAATAAGCTGAGGAACAGAGGTGACTAACGGCCCCCCAATAATAACTGGCCGTTTATTATCCTCTTCTTTAGCAATCTCAATAACTCTTTTGATAAATGGGAAACTATCCTCGTAGGTTGCAATACCGACAATATCAATATTCTTTAATGGGCCCTCCGCTAACTCATCAGGATTAAACTGTTCCCGTTGATCAAAAAGAATAACCTCGAACCCAAGCCCCTTTAATACCGCTGCAATGACTGAGGGGCCTTCAAACGGAGCGGAATGAACAAACTCCCATCCTCCCGGCACAACAAAAGGTGATGGCGGTACAATAAGTCCTATCCGTAAACTCCGGGTTACGGTATAGTCAGTACTTTTTGATAATGCAAATAATCGTTTATATGTTTTAGTTTTATCCGGATTATAATTCATAGAAATTATCTATCGTATGTATGTGTTTATTTATTTATCCCTTTATCGCTTTTATAACAACCCATTGCCAATCCTCAAATAATTCTCCGTCGTTAATTTCTACATTGTGTAATTGTTTGTACGATGAGGGTGCATCTTTAATCATAGCAATAACGTTATTCCGCACTTCCCGGGATAACTCCGGTGCATAATCCATCCACGTATTAATCGATTCTCTCACCCTCAGCTTTTTGATTGTCTCGATTGAAAAATGAACACGTTCTATTGCATTAACTAAATCATCAGCCGTTAAAAAATTTTTAAGAAGTGGCTGTTTGAGCCGATGAATTTTATACAACCATGGTGCATCAACATCTGAGAATGGAACAGTAAGACTTACCACAAAGATGCCATTCGGTGTAAGAATACGCAAAATCTCAGATAACGTTCTCTCCACATCCAAAAACTGAAAAGCCTGGCGGCACACAACCAAATGAAAACTATTCGACATTGATTGTATCTGTTGTGCATCACCCCGTATAACAGGGAAATAATCAGACGCTTTAGTAACCATTGAATCACATATATCCAGTCCTGTTACATCCCATCCCTGTTTCTTAAGCGCACGGCCGATTTGACCCGTACCACAACACAAATCCAATGCTTTTCCAGCTGGATTACCGGATAATTTGATATGAAAATCAATAAGGTTCTTATCGCTAATCCACTGCGCAGAAACGTCAAACTCGCTGGAGCGCATACGAAATTGTTTTTTTATTTTCTCATCCAAAGCCCACACCTCTCACTCCCCCTTTTCATCTTACTGATTACCTTTTTTCCGGGGAAGAAAAAAAGTACTCACTCACTCTTACCTTTCCCTGCTTATAACACCTGTCGCACACCCAAGTCCGCCGCCGCCGTTAATGAGCTGGTCTATGGCAGTTTCTGCTACGACCTCAATCCCATGATTTTGATATATGCGTTTTGTTTGAAGACAATTGGCCGGCATAATAATCTTCTTCTGTGCAACAACAACAATGTTCATTGCATATCGTTCTCTTACTTCCTTATTCTCAGGGACACTCACAATGTCTATGTTATTATCTTTTAATAAATTAATAACATCATTATCAACAACCTCGGTTCTTACCAACGCAACACGGGAATCCACAAACTGTACTGCCCCTAATAAATGTATTGTATGAGAGAGTACCGGAACCGAAACACAGCGTATATGTATATTCTCTAATGCCTGCCTTACCTGCTCATACCCTTTAACGTTTGTCCTATTGCCAATACCCACAGCCACTAATTTTTCATTTACCCATAATGCATCTGCTCCCTCAAACGTTCCGTCCCCGCTGATACGAAAAATAATTGGAACCCCAATCTCTTTTAGTGCCGTCTCTGCATAGAAGACCTCGCCCCGGCGCACCTTATGAGCCATGTTTGACATAATGGTACCTTCTGAGGTCATAAAGAAAAGATCACGTGTATACATCATGTTTAAAAAAGACTGATCATCTTTCTGCTTCTTTAGCTTATCATCAATAAGATAAACGCGTATCTTAAGTTTTCGGTACAGTTCGAGGATGTTTTCATATTCTTTACTCACTGCCTCAAAATCGATACCTCGCAGGTATAAAACATCCTTTGGTGAAGCTACCTGTCCTACTTCAGGACCCGGTATGTATAACAACACAGCTTTCAATAGCTTATATTCTGAATTAACATAATAGCGGGAACAGGACTGTCTCACAACCACTCCTCAATATTTTTTTTATTATATCCCAATTGAGTATACATTTCCGACACTTCAGGACTATCAAGAAGTGGCACGAGGATTTCTCTTCTTTCTTTCCATCGGTACGGTCGTGGTGGTTGGGTTACCTGAACGACAGGAAGTTCGTTAAGATCCAATGTTTGAATAATATTTGTATCGACATCTATAAAATCAAGAATTTTTTCAAATGTAGATAACCGTGATTTAAAATCAAGCACCATATCTTCATAGGTAACATGACAATGTGCTATTTTACTGGTGTGCTTATACTCTTGTATTGTCTTATTAGATGTACACCATTGAAAAGCACATACCTCTTCCAAGCGACGTTCTATATAATTATACCAACCAGGAGTAAGGTCATAATTCCACCACCATTTTCCCCACTCATATATATCGGAATACCCTTTTATCTTAAGCCCTTTAGTGTTACTACGGTTGCTTTCAAAGAAACCTGCCAGGTTATGCGAAAAAAAGCCTCTATGAATCCAGCCGTCATATAAACCATTGATAGATGCCAAGGGATTTCTTGTCAAATAAATAACTTTTATATCAGCGTGAGGAAACATGCGTTCGATAAAATTCATTCGATAGCAATCAACTGATGTTTTTAAAAGAAGAATCTTATCCGTGAAATCTGCGGTTTCCACTTTTCTATGAGGTAACAATAATATGAAAGGAGGCTCTTCTAACATTATACTATGGTTAGGCGGTCCCTCGGGCACCTCAACATCGGGGAATGTCATTTTTACCATATCATAGGGGATATCATAATAATACGGATTTATCGCATTATAATCATTTCTTAAGAGTTTGATTAATTCTAAATAAAATTTCTCTTTCTCAAATTCATTCCCTCCTTGTGAGGAAACGTCAAATACGTGTGTCGCTGCTCGCCTAAAACGATCATAGTCAAAATCAATTGTCGGCCACTGTATTGAAAAACGCAGCATGAGGTCATCAATGTATTGGTCTAATGCAATGTCATTTATAATAATACTGTTATCATTACCCTCGACATGTAAGTCACTCAGCACGTCACGTGATAGACTTTCATTATCACCTTCGAAGTTCACTCCTTCATCGGACATCTGATTCGATAAAGAAACATCGGGAGAAAATCCATTCAATTTATAAAACGGCACCGTTTCTCCATGTAAAGAATATATATCAGGAATCTTCTTTAGAACCGAAAACAACATACTTGACCCACAGCGCGGAGCAGAATTAATAAGCACTACTCGTTTTATATCTTTCAAAGAAGACCTGAGCCAAATCCGATCATTATTCTCTCTTTCCATTTTAGAAAATATTTTTTTTCTAAAATCAACCACTTTTTGTATATGCATCTGCCCGCCCTTATTCTTCAATTTCATTGTAGTGTCCGTAGTATTCTGATACCTTTTATAAACCAGAACTTTCTATATCGCAGAAAATTATTTTTATCGGTAAAAAAATGTTTTATTTGTACCTTAACGAGTAACAATATTTCTTCAATCAAATACCTTATCCGAAACTTCACACCCTTTCTGCGCTCACTCTCAAGGCTATGAAAAGGATTGCTTAATTCATATGAAAAATAATTTAACTCAGATGCTGCTATTCTCTCAAATAAATCTATTTCTTTAAAGTTTAATTTGTCTTTAAACCTTCCCGCGTTATCTTTTATGAGAGGCTTTGCCGTATTTCTCCATGCCGTACTGATACTACTACTCTTTCGTGCCTCATCACTTTCCTGATAACAAAGCATGGCATCCTGGAATGGTTCATTGAGAAAAGAACAAATAGATTGTATCACGCCTTTAAAATCTTTTAAAAGTTCTTCATATTTGATTAAAAATATTTCGTCCTTTGATAACTGATTAAGCCAGGATATTCCCATCTGCTGCTCATCTTTCCACAACCGGGCCGTATAATAAACATGAAAATGATTAAAAATAGAATCCTTTGCCGAGACAGCAACGTCCCGTCCATCCCGTACCATATATAAATATTTCGCCCTAGGATAATAACGCCTGATCAATGCAACATGATTAATCATAAAGGTACTTTTACACCCCCACCTTATTTTATGAGTGCTCTCCAGATATTGTTGATAAATTGCAAAAAAAACATTTATGAGATTGCGTTCTTTAACAGACTCGAATATTTTCTCTTTACTAAGTTTAATATCCCATGGATAGGGGTGGAGCACGACAGACGTAATCACGTCATCGATTAATCTCCGGAAATTTTTATCATCGGTTAAATCCGAATAGAGTTTCTCTAATGCAAAAAAATTCTTCATTATATGAGGAGGATGTGGTATGGCTATATTGGAATGACAATTAAGAATAAGCCTCAATAAATTCGTTCCGGACCTCTCCGTCCCTATGATAAATATAGGCTCCATATTAAACCGAGAATACAAACAAAAATTAACATTGGTAGATATTCACTTCTCTCTACTCTCTACTCTCTACTACCTGCACAGGCAGAGCTACTCACACCAAAGTGGCACTAAATATATCAAATTTTAGGAGTTATGTAAAGGGGTGGTATAATTATAGGCTCGAAGAGGTTAATGGACAGTTAATTCATGTTAGAAGATTGAAGATTGTAGTATTCATGTTACGGAAGGTTACAAAATTGCTTCAGAAGCACTATGCAACCCTCCGTAACCCACCATAACTTTCCACAACCTCCCGAAACCCGCAACTCGTAACTCTATACTAGCCTAGCTTTGCCCGTATAAAAACAAAATACCCCAAAAGCAAAACCGATATCACATACATAAGTATGCTCACCTTTTTTCCTCTGCCGCTCAGCAGGTTAATTACAGGATATGTAATAAAACCCAGTGCAATCCCGTCTGCTATGGAGAAGAAAAGGGGTATACCCATAATAATTAAAAAAGCAGGAATGCTTTCTGCGTGGTCGTCCCAGTCAATTTTTCTGACATTGCTCATCATCAGGCTTCCCACGATTACCAGTGCAGGCGCTGTAATAGGAGGATATTTGCCGATCATTCCGATAAGAGGCCCGAAGAAAAGTGCCAGAAGAAAAAACAATCCCACAACAACGCTCACCAGTCCTGTCCTACCGCCAAAAGCCACGCCCGTTACGCTTTCAATGTAACTGGTTACAGTACTCGTACCTAAACATGCACCTCCCACGGTTCCGGCAGCGTCAACAATAAGTACGCGGTGAACGCGCGGTATCTTATTGTCCTTAATAAAACCTGCTGTCTCTGACACACCCATGAGAGTGCCTATGGTATCGAACACATCCATAAAAAGAAAAACAATAATAAACGGAATGCACGTCAAACTTAGGGCGGAGACTATATCCATTCTAAAAGCCGCGGCTTGATGTATTTGGGGAAAACCAAAAATCCCTTTAAACTCAATCTCACCTAAAAGGAATGCGAGCAAAGACGAGGCAAAGATGCCCCACAAAATGTTTCCCTTAACACGCAAAGCGCGTAAGACGCCGGTAAAAACGAGACCGAATATAAAAATGAGGATATCGTGAGATAAAAAGTCTGTATTTAATCCCACCATGGTGCCGGCCTTTGAGGTGATGATGTTTCCGTGCTGAAATCCGATAAAGGTTATAAAAAGTCCTATGCCCACTGCTATGCCGTTTCTCATATTAGGTGAGATTGCATTAATAATAGCTTCCCTCACTCTTAAAACGGAAAGAAGTAAAAATATAATGCCCGATACAAAAACAATGCCTAATGCAACGGACCATGCATTTTCATAACCTAAAGTAGTGAGTGCCATGATAACTGATACGAAAAAGAAATTCTCCCCCATGCCCGGTGCGCATGCAATAGGATAATTAGCATACAATCCCATAAAAATCGACGTGGCCGCAGAAATCAGGCATGTTGCAAAAAGGAGTGCGCCGAAATCCAGTCCCGTAGGATTACCGGCAAAATCCGTGGATAAAACAGCTGGCTGTACAAAAACAATATATGCCATAGTAAGGAAAGTGGTAATCCCGGCTAGTATTTCTTTTCTGATATTAGTACTATGCTCCCCTAATGCAAAATATTTCTCCAGTATTTTCATTTTATTATCCTTTTGTTACTGAACCGTTAACCGTGCACCACCTCGTAGGTGGTGCAATTCCAAACCGTGTACCACCTACGAGGTGGAACACGGTAATTTGCTACATTTGCCGCTGTGGCAATAGTGGCAACAAAGGAATAACTCGTTTTTACCACTAAAACACATGCAAAAGTCTGAAAAACATGCCAGTTTGTGCAATTCACTCAAACAGATTCCTATACTCTCCGTAGCCCTCTTTCTCCAAATCCTCTTTTGGAATGAACCGCAACGCTGCAGAATTAATACAATAGCGAAGTCCTGTGGGCTGGGGACCGTCCTCAAAAACATGGCCAAGATGTGAATCTCCCCCCGCACTGCGAACCTCTGTCCTTTTAGTAATTAAACTGCGGTCGGCCTTGCGTATGATGTTTTCCTCATCTAAAGGCCTGGTAAAGCTTGGCCATCCTGATCCTGAATCAAATTTATCCTTAGAGCTGAATAAAGGCTCACCCGAGACAACGTCGACATAAATACCCTCATCTTTATTGTCCCAGTATTCATTTTTAAAAGGTGGCTCGGTTCCGCATTCCTGAGTAACTTTATATTGAAGAGGAGTAAGCTTTTTCTTAAGTCCCTCCTTTTGGGGCTTTTTGTCTTCCTCAGATGAGGAATTCATTTTATCAGGCCAGTTTTCTTTTATGAATTTCTCCCTGCCTGAGGCTGCTTTGTAAGTTTTAAAAGGCAGAGGACATTTCTTGTAATAATCCTGATGATAATCTTCAGCCTTATAAAAAGTGCCGGCCTCGAGTATTTCCGTGACAATGGGGCGCTTGAACTTTCTCTCATCAATAAGACGCTGCCTGGAGCTTTTAGCTAAAAGCTCCTGCTCCTTGTTATGGTAGAAAATAACGGTTTTGTATTGCGAACCACGGTCAGCAAATTGGCCGCCCTGATCAGTGGGGTCTATCTGCCTCCAGAAAATATCAAGTAACTCCTGATAAGAAATCTTTGACGAATCATAAGTAACCTGGACCGCTTCAACATAACCGGTCCTGCCCGAAGATACCTCTTCATAAGTGGGGTTTTCCGTATGCCCTCCTATGTAACCGGCAATGACCTCAATCACGCCCCCTCTCTCTTCAAAAGGAGATTCCATACACCAGAAACATCCACCTGCAAAAGTCGCTTTCTCGTATTCCTGCATAGAAGCCTCCCCTGTTGTTGGTTGGATTAAAAGAATGAATAGTAAGAATAAATATTTTCGTACGTTACGCATTTTAAAATAGCTCATTGCTCATAGTCTAAGAAGTAGTTAGTAGTTTGTAGTTAGAAGTTAGGGAAACGAGCTTAACGAGCCAAACCAGCCAAACGTCTTATTATCGCGTCGAAGCTCGAAGAGGGAAGACGGACCAACATCTTTTTCCTTTCAGCCTTCAGCTACATTATTATGCTCTTCCTATTTCCACAAAACTACTTCTCAACTACAAAATTACCCATAACTAACAGATCCATATGTGTCTTCTTAAAACATTCTATCGCATCATGCAAAGAACAAACTATGGGCTCACCATGCAGATTAAAAGAAGTATTAAGAACCATAGGAATTCCCGTAATGTCTTCAAACGATTTTATCAATTCCCAAAAAAGAAAATTCTGCTTTTTATTCACACTTTGTACTCTCGCGGTTCCATCAACATGAGTAACTCCGGGAATAAGATTCTTCTTCTCTCTTTTTACCTCCGCAGCTAAAAGCATGAATGGTGAAGTATTCTTTAATTTAAAAAATTCGTGCATTCGCTCTTCTAAAACCGCAGGTGCATAGGGACGAAAAGGCTCTCTGTGCTTGACTTTTTCATTCAAAATATCCTTGATTCGGGGATTGCATGGATTTGCCAATACCGATCTATTTCCTAATGCACGCGGGCCAAATTCCATCCTTCCCTGGAACCACCCCACAATTGCATCCTCAGATATTCTTTTTGCTACATAGTGGGTTAAATCAGAGCTGTTAAGTTCTCTGAGGCTAAGATTATTATTTAACACAGCCCTTTTTATCTGATTATAAGAATATTCCGGTCCATAGTAAGAATGAGACATTTTATAATTTCTTTTATTGCCTAAAAGGACATGATAAATATATGAGGCTGCCCCTAATGCCCCTCCACTATCTCCAGCTGCCGGCTGAATAAACACTTCTTCAAACGGGGTCTCTTCAAGAATCTTGTGATTGGCCAAACAATTAAGAAATACTCCGCCGGCTAAACATAATTTCTTCATCTTCACGTCTTTATATACATTATTTGCAACTTTAACGAGTGTTTGTTCGATAAAATGCTGCAGAGTAGCTGCAATATCACAGTGCCGTTCGGTTATTTCATCTTCCGGTCTTCTTTCCCTGCCAAACAATCGGATAAATTTTCTACTGTAAAGACGTGAACCTTTATTAAAACCAAAATAGCGTCTATCAAGTCTAAAACTCCCGTCAGGTTTAACAGCAACTATCTTTTTAAACGTATCCAAATAAGAAGGTCTACCATAACCTGCCAGTCCCATGACCTTACCTTCACCGCGTAATGATCTAAAGCCTAGATACGTTGTAACGGCACTATACAGCAATCCTAATGAATGAGGATAGTGCAATTCCTTCATTATTTTAACTTTATTAGCCTTCCCATACCCGTACACCATTGTTGCCCATTCACCGATACCATCAGCACTTATGATTGCCGCCTCATCAAACGGCGAGACCAAAAATGAACTCGCACCATGAGAGAGATGATGTTTTACAAATAAAACCGTACCGTTAAATCCAATCTTTTTCTTCAACACTAACGGAATAATCAACTGCTCATCAAGCCAAGAGGGCATGGTAGAAATAAAATTCCTGAAAGAAAACGGATATGAACGCACATGCTCTTTTACAACACGAGAAAATTTCAAAAAAGGTTTTTCATGAAAGCCGACATAATCAACATCATAAATTGATATATCACCCTGCTGGAGACAATAATGGATGGCATTTCCGGGGAATGCCTGAGAGTTCTTCTCGCGGTTAAATCGTTCCTCCTGTGCAGCAGCTATTAACTGGCCATCTTTAATAAGGCAAGCCGCCGAATCATGATAATAGCACGAAATTCCCAAAATATTCACAATTTAGACGCACCTAACTCCATATGGAGTTTTGTTAGTGACTAATTCGAAGTAAACTAAAGTTTTTAAACCAACTTTAGGCAATTCGAACTTTATCACACTTTAAAATTCTTATATGCTAAGCCCCTTAAATAGATTATATTCCGGCATAAATAAAAGAAACAATTGCGGCAGGTCCAATGTAGCAAACCAAAAAAGCAATAAGAGCAAGAACAATAAATATTGGCGCAAAAAAATACATTTTGTGAGATTTAATCATATAAAACATCTCTTTAAATATATAAATGACCTTTCCCATTATTCACCACCACATTGCTACGATTGACGAGTGCATTCTTTCATCGTCATATCATATCCTTCTGCATCACGCCAGAAGGATAAAGCATTAGTATTATTACTTTTAAAAAGTTCCCTCTTAAACAGTAAAGCACATATATATGTAATACCGAATCCTATGAAATAAACCAATGTCAATAAAACAAAAATAAGTATTTTTTGAATAACACGAAGAACTGTTTGTATGCATTTTCTAATCATAATATCATCCTACTAGTTATTAGCACCTTTTGTGAATTTCTTGTAAAATTCTAAGGATCAAAAAAAGACTATTAATACAAAAGATAAAACATCATTTGAGAATAGTACAACTTACCTCTTTTGCGATTTTATTTAGAAACGTTTTGTCATAATTAAATTGTAACATATCCAATGCTTCGTCCCGACTTAACTGACCCAGCCGGATAAGTTTACTCATTTCTATATGATAATGGGTATATCCAAAATGTTTCAAAGAAAAATAGACACTGAGAAAGTTCATCAAACAGTTTGTCGTATGTGCCGGATAACTTAACTCGGGAGCTTTCCACTTAAGTTCATTATTTAATATTTCCATCTTTTTCTCCTCAGTATAATGTAAAAACCAATGGGGCGAAAGGACATCCCGTTTGCCTTTTCTATTCGCATTTTTTACAACTTCTTTCATGCTTCTCGGAAAATGTTTATATTCCGGAATTGTACGCAAATGATTCTCGACAAACTCGGCAGTAGCCCGGGACATAGAATAATATTCCTGCCCTTTTTCATAAAGTTCCATAACCTGCCCTTTTGTCCATCCCCCTATAATCAAAGGAACATCATATCGGGAAGCAACATCAAAGGTAAGGTCCATATACCAGATTGCACATATATGACATAAGGGTGCTTTTGTCTCGGTCTCTATGGCTATTTTAAATACTCGTTTCATAAAATCAGTCTTAAAATACATCCAATCAACATTAAGAATATTTACCGCATTTTTAACATTTTCTACTGCTTCATTATTCTCAAAACCATGATCAAATGTAAATACAATAGGATTCAATTTATACCTTTTGGTCATATAATAAAGACTCATCACACTATCCTTACCCCCGCTACACATCAGTAGGCAATCATATTTCTTTTTCCCCTTATGCTTATTTAAAATCTTTATCAATTCTGATTCTAATAAAGGAGCCGTATCCTTTACTCCTTTTCTTTTTTCAAAATCAACACAAAAGTTACAGACTCCATCCTCATTGATCCAAACATCAGGCCTGTTTTCTGCTAATACACATTTCCTACATTGCATGATACTGATTATCCTCACTGCAAAAGGTTTTCAAATGATAGTATTTCTCTTCAACGATTAATGTCCCCCCGAGAACTGAGTGGAATCGAAGGATTCCCGCAAGGGATCAATTAATTACTAACTGATTCAAATATATTCAATGCCATCAGTGTATCGTAGACATCTCTTGCCATAACACTGTATCCCTTGGCATTACAATGTCCGTCACTAACAAAGTAATCTTCTTCTTTTTCTCCCATCATCCATAATTCATTAAATCGTCCATAATGATCGACTAAAGAAACCGAATATTTTTTTGCAATATCATTTATAGTATCTGTCAAATCGATAGGTTCAGATACCGGATAGTTTTGTAAAATAATTTGTATATTATTTTTTTTGCATGTTGTTATAATTTTTTCTATATCGAATTTTACCCATTTTAATATTTCATCTTGAAAATTTTCTCTCCTTTCAATAATCTTAACAAACTGGCGCGCTATTGAATATTTTGAAGCAAGTGGACGAAAAAAGGCCAAAGCTTGATCATATTGTCGATGGCTTCTATAAACTTGTGTTAACCCTTGATAATTATAAGTATTATCAGGTGCTGCGAGAATACCTTTTTTAAACCACTCCATTGCCTCTTCATATTTTCTCTGCTGTTCATAGGACCACCCAATACCGCCATAAGCTAAATAATACTTGTTATCAACTTCAAGAGCTTTCTTAAACCATTCGATCGCCTCATCAAACGCATGTTGATCTTTGTAGACCCATCCAATGCCACAATAATTAAAAACATAATCAGGGTCTGCAATAATACCTTTCTCGTACCATTCTATTGCTTCATCATCCATAAATTTTTTGTGGTAAAGCCAACCCAGTCTTCCATAAGTTGCACCATAACCAGGATTTACCTCAATCCCCTTTTGGTAAGATTTTATTGCCTCCTCGTATTTTCCTTCCCTTTCATAATTAATACCAATTGTATAATATTTATTATCTTGGCCTATTTTATTATTACTATATGAGGAAGGAATATTATCTCTTACGGACATTGTATTATTCAACTTCCTCCTTATGTTATAAAATAAAAGCTTACACAATTTATATAAACGAATACGTTCAATATAATTTTGGATCATAGGAATAAAGCCCTTTTTTTCTAAATATGTGTTATACCCCTGAAAATTCCAGTGATTAGCATTGCCAACAAGCAGAAGGATAATTTCAGGTTGTATGGTTTCAATATTACCATTTAGATCACCTAAAACACGTGTAGTATTGTAACCGCCAATTCCTCTATTTATAACCTCTATATGCCCTTCATCAAATTTTTTATCTAATAATCTCTGCAACTGGCTTGGCATATTCTCTTCACGTAAAGCCCCAAGCCCGTACGTAAATGAATCCCCTAAACATAAAATAGTGTGAGTATACTTCGAACTTTGTATTATTCTCTTATCATATAAAGCTTTCTTATGGTGAATATATCCTATGATAAATAAACTTAGCTCTAATAAAAGCAGAACAGCTAACGTTCCAATAAAAAAAACTTTGATTTTCTCTTTTATTTTACCATTCATCTTATAAACCATTTCTTAAACCAATTCTAACATCGGACGTTGGAAAGACTAGCTTAACGTCTTATTCCTTTGAGCCCCGCCTGCCGTTGATTGACATGCAATTTCACGGCGGGCAGGTTTGAGCTCTCATACTTATTCACATCAAACTTTGACTTACAGCCATTATAACTCATAAAACGGATTTTACCAAAAACAGGACGCTCACCCCACGCACGGTCATGTACTCCTCCTATTGACCATGCCACACCCACGTATCCATTAGGGTCGCGTCCGTCAAGCTGGTATTTATCGTTAAGATATATGGCTATTTTTTGCGCCTCCTCAGGGCTACGTGTCCACTCGAGAATCTTTTTACACCAGTACATTCTCATATAACCGTGCATTACGCCTGATCTCACCATCCGTTCCTGAGCCGCATTCCAGAGCAAATCATGGGTCCCAGCATTCTCAAACTGCTTCAGGGAATAAACGTACTGCCTCCCGTCCCGTCGGTGCTGGTTTAAAGTCTTTTTTGCCCAATCGGGAAACCCTTCGAAGTTATCATAGTTTTTATTATAAAAACAAAAATTATCCGAGAGTTCGCGTCTTACTATGAGCTCTTCAAGAAACGACTGCTTAGCCTTGCGGGAACAATCACTCCCTCTTACCTCAAGTGCGACACGCTGTGCTGAGATCTGCCCGAAGTGAAGATAAACTGACAGGCCTGAAGTGCCGTCAAGGTTCGGGTCATTGCGCTGTGCATCATACCCGGATAATTTCTTCTTTATGAAACTACGCATCAGGCTGAGGCCTGCCTTAGTACCAGGTTCTCTATCTGAAACCGGCTTTACTTTCTCATCACAGCCCAGTTTTTTTATTAAACTTCCAGGAGAAAATTCGCGAAACCGGTAATTTGCCAATTTAACGGGATGCTTTTTTAATTTAGGATAAGGGGTTAAAAAATCGCCCAAGAGTTTGTGAATCTTTGGCCGGATTGTATATGCTCCGAATTCCTGTTTGCCTGAGGCAGTCCAGCACGGTGAAATATTGTGGGCATCAACTTCATAAAAATGAACTGAAATCTTTGATGAGACTTCATCTTTCCATTTTCTTTTTATCCTAAGCGGGTCAAAATCTGTTACAAGAGCTCCGGCTTTATATTTTTTGATAAAATCAGGTATTCCCCTCTGCGGCTCACCCTGTATTAAAAAAAACGGGATATTTTTCTCATTTAAATAACTGCTTACATCAAGGAGCCCCTTAAGCATAAAATCATAATGGCGCAGGGTTGCATTTAAAAAAGAGGGTACCAGGCAGAAAACAACTATTAAAGGCTCCCCTCGCTCAACAGCCAACTGCTGTGCGAACAACAATGCCCAGTTGTCCTCGGCCCTCTGGTCCCTGCTCATCCAGTAGACCACAGGACCCTTTATTTCTTTACCAGGTTTTAATACCCGTACCCTTTCTTGCTTCATTTAAATAACCCCCTGAAAATAAATTGAAGATTGAATATTGTAGATTGAAGATTTTAAACGAGCTTAACGCGCCTGGCCACCGTAGATATTTCCCGAACCTTCATCGGCAGGCGGGCCCAACGAACAAACGTATTTTTCCTTTGAGCCTTCAGCTTCGAGCTTTGAACTCCTTAATCCTTCAATCCTTTAACCCTTTTCTTCTCAATAAAAAGTACTATTAGAACTCATACTCCGAAACATTCTGAAAATTCTGAACTAATATGTATTTGACCACAACAACACGGATCAACGCGCAATCAGGCGTTTTTATAAAGTCTTCCAAATAAGGGTGCTTTTTAAGATAACGAGCGATGGCTTGTGTATGCGCGTCATGGCCTAACTCTTCTGCATGTCCCAAAATCGTCAGAGCCTCGGCTTCTTTGAAATCACTTACTTTGTTTGTCTGACTCGTAATGAGCAATGAAACATGAGAATTTTTTTTTAGATTATTATATTTCCGCGTCTCCCTGATAGTCGCAAATAAAATTTCTTTTCCGTCCTCGCTCTGTACATAGCCGACTAACGTACAATAGGGATATTCATCTCCTTGAGTCGCAAGTACCGCAAGATGCTGTGTCTCTAATAGCTTTTTAATCGCCCTATACAGTTCTTCCTTATTTAGCATAGACTTTTTCCTTTTTATCTTAATTTAAAAACGCTGTCTACTATATTTTTATTTTTTAAACATGATTTCTCAACATTAACTCTACAGGATGAGGATTGAGGTAATACTGGCGCTTTAAATATTCTTTATCATATTTCCTTACATAATGCTGCAAAAGTACAATAGGAACCATAAGGGGAACATACCCCTTATGATAATCTTCTATCACTTCCAATGCTTCTTTTTTTTCATCCCCTGAGAGTTCTTTCCTGAAATGTCCCAGGATGTGTTGAAGCACATTCGTGTTTTTCTTAACCGACGCTTGTGCCTTAAGGCCTGTGAGAAGAGTCTCGCCGTAGTCTTTAAAAAGGTCTTCCTTTGTGTAGTCTTTTGCCTTGGCAACAATTTTTCCCAATAGGCTTAAAGTCTTTGGACTATGTGCCATGATTAAAAGTTTGTGGTCAGTATGGAACTCAACAAGTCCTTTAATTGTTTTACTCACCTTAAGAAGATCCTGCCACCTTTTATAAACAAAAAGCCTTTCAATAAAATTCTCTCGCAATGCCGGATCATGAAGACGCCCGTCGTCTTCAACCGGCATAAGCGGAAATGCCCGCATGAAAACTTTCGCAAACATCCCAACGCCTTTTTTAGCGGCAAAACCCTTTTCATTATATAATTTTACCGACTGCATGCCTGAACTCGGTGAGCCTGTTTTAAAGACAAACCCGCACAAATCAAGCCTGGCTAATTCCCCCACACGCCCCTCGGCCCAGGAGACCATTTTACGGGTGTAATCAATGCCTGTCTTTTGAGTCACTAGCCGCGGATTATCAATACTTCCCACAAGACGCATAGCCTCGCGCGGCACAGAAAGGCCGCATTCAACCTCAGGGCAAACAGGTACCCATTCAACGAATTGTCCCAACGTATCACGCAAAAACCGATCTAGTTTATGCCCGCCGTCATAACGTACGTTTTCTCCTAAAAGGCATGTACTTATTCCTACTTTTATTTTATCAGCCATCACTTTTTATTCCCGTTTAAACCCTTTTCATTATTAAATCCTTTACAATACCAAATTTATTTCTCCAGCCATAAGTTCTGTACACACACATAATGTAATGTAGGATAATAGCAAAAATGCCCTTGAGCCCTCGCCCTAGAGCTACTCCGCAGCCTTTTTTGTTTGCCATGGGAACAATATAACCTAGGTCAACAGGCCTAAACCGCTTAAAAGCCTTGCCCTTTATCCTCCTTACAATGTTTTCCGCTGCGAGTTGGCCTTCTTTTAAACTAAATTGAATTCCCATACGCAGTTCCCTGCCGCCTTGTAAGAATCCGGCTGCATCACCTGCCGCAAAACAGTATTCATTAATGCGAAGATACTCATCAACCGAAAGCCGTGCTTGATGCTTGCGTTCTATTTCAGGTTTGAAATTAATCTCTGAAAACGTAACTCCGGCACTCCATAATAAAAGAACGTCTTCATATTCGGTTCCATCAGAAAGCTTAACTGAATTTTTATTAACCGCCTCAAGTCCGGTATTACACTTCACAACAAAGCCTAAAGATTTTAAATTGTTTAAAACATACTCCTTCATCCAATCAGGAAGTTGAGCAATAACAGACGGGGCACGCTCTATGAGAATAAACTCAGCCCGAATATCATGATGCCGGCACAATAACCATGCGTTAGTAATAAGTTCAATGCCTGTATACCCTCCGCCCACAACCATAATTGTGCGGCTCTTTTTAGACAGTAAAGAATTTTTTATACGCACTGCATCCTGAACCGAATCAAGTTTAAGTGCATTATTTTTTAAATTTTCATTACCGTAAAAATTTGTCCTTGTGCCGCATGCTATTAATAAATAATCATATTCTAAAGAAGAGTTTGACGTAATTACACTTTTGTTTCTAATATCTACGGACGTAACCTCATCGTGAATAAAACAGGCTTTATAACGCTTAGTAATTTTAGATAAATTTAGCGCAGCATGGTTATTAGCAATCGAACCTCCAACTACATCGGGAATAATCGGCAGAAAATCAGACGTTTCTTTCCTATCAATAAGCGTTATGGTACAAATGTCGCGGTATTTTGCAAAATGGCGCAAAGCACTGATACCGGCAAATCCTCCACCAATAATAAATACTCTTTTCATATCTAAACGCTGCCTCCCAAAAGTATAATGCCTACAAATGCGTGCTCAGTTATTGTTATTTTAGAAGATTTTATTAACATAAGCTTATCATGAGGAAACCGTCTGATTATGAGAGCAGCTTTTATTGCCGGTATAATAAAAAGTACTGATACAAATGTCCAACTCGCAAATATGCCTCTTAATATGCAAAAAATAACAGAAATGAGACCTGCAATCTGAAGGACAATATACAAAATATAAGCATGCTCAAGGCCTGTTATACTTACCCATGTACGTTTATTTGCTGCTAGGTCTGAATAAAGGTCAGGAATTTCATTTGCAAAAAGTATTGCAGTAATTAAAAAACTATACGGCAGTGAGGCGTAAACCACTTTGGCGGGAAAAATAACCCCACTCTGTAAATAAAAGCCTGCACCCAAAGGCACTAATCCGAAAAATATAAATATTGCTACTTCACCAAGACAACGATGAGACAGTGCAGCTGGTTTATGTGAATACATCCATCCCAGTATTATAGAAGCAAAAGAAATAATAAGAATAATAGGCTCACCAATAAGAAGGAATAATGCCGTAAGGGCCAGGACTGCACAAGCCGCACAAATAAGTGAGGCCTTCAAATACCATTTCTCGGATAAGAGCCCCTGCTGAATCATTTTTGACCCGCCGAAAAATTTATAAAAATGAGAATCTGACCAATCAACCCCTGTTTTAGAATCGGCATAATCATTCATAAGATTTGCACTTAGGTGGGTAAAGAGTATTGAAATAAATCCAAGTATAAAATAAACCCATTGAAAAGGATTCTCGGCAAGCAGACTGCCGCATACAAATGGAAGAAGACTGCAGAGTGTAAACTCCAGCCTGAGAGAGCGAATATATTGCTTTATTGTGAGTTTTTTCTCCTTCATAATAAAAGATTCAGGTTTAAGAAATATAATGGTATCATATCAGTATGATTAATGCATTACAAAAAAAGATTAACAAAACCCTGGCTACGGCTATTGATAATGCTAGTGGGGAATATTATCTCGTGCGTCACTCTCCCCTTCTTTATAAAGCAATAAAATCCTTTCTTACAAAGGGTGGTAAACGTATCCGCCCTCTTCTATTAATTATAAGTTACCACGGATATGCGAAAAAACCGTCTAATACAATATTTCATGGAGCAACAGGATTCGAACTGCTTCATAATTGTTCCATAATCCATGACGATATCATAGATGATACCCCCATGAGGCGGCATTTGCCTTCGATGCACCAATACCTTGCCGTCAAATTAAAATCACACGCAGGCCGCCATTGCTCAGGTGTAAATCTTGCTCTTGTTGTTGGGGACATCCTTTACTCACTTGGTATAAAAGAACTCCTCAAAATGAAAATGCCTCCTGATAGAATAAATACAGCCCTGCGGTTCCTGCTTGATGCTGCCACCTATACCGGTATAGGTGAATTTAAAGAGCTAGTTGCAACTACTAAACCAATCTCCTCTTTTACGAAAAAAGAAATTTATTCTATCTATAATCTTAAAACAGTAATTATTTAGCCGATTGAGCAGGAGTTAGAATAATACTGTTTTTTGAGGTAT
>CAZLCT010000044.1:0-19724 GCA_964558015.1 uncultured bacterium
TTTCAGGTGCTTTAGTTTTTGACGAAAGACGAAGATCTTTAGCTAAAGATAAGGAGCTTTTTGAACATGAAAGGAATACGCTTTTAAACGATGATGAGAGAATACAGAAAACAATTAAAGATCTTTCCTCCCGAATCGATGCACTTTCTGAAAGAGTTGTCGAAAAAAAGATCACAATAGAAACAAATGAAAAATTGAGTATAAACGTTCAGGAAAATCTTGCGAAGATACAGGAACATAAAAACGTTCTTAATTATGAATTTCATGAAGTTGAAGAAGAATTACATGAATTCGAAGGAAAGGTCAGCCTGCTGGAGGGTCAGCTTGAGGGGGTAGAAAAGGAGCTTACGACAAAACAAGAGGCTGTAGATACTTTAGAGTCTGTTATTCGTGAGGAAGAAAAAATGCGGGAGGAAATTCAGGTAGAAATTGCATCACTTGAATCTAAATTTAATGCAGTAAAGGAAAAAGAAGATTATTTAAGAAATGCCGTTGAAATAGTTGCAATGAGTTGTAAGAATGATGAAGAGACTCAGGAAAAGAATGTTTCTGAGCTTCGGGCTAATAAGCAAAGGGGAGTAGAATTAAGTGAAGAGAATAATCGTATTGATACTAGAGAGAAGGAACTAGCCTCTGGAATAGAAATGGTTGAGGCGGAATTGAATGCTGTCAAAGAAAAAAGATCAGCCTTTGCCGAGGAGCGTGATTCAGAGATGAAACGCAGTGGGGATATAACAAAAGAGTATGAAGAAAAAAAGGACGCCTTGCATAAGATAAACTTAAAAGAAATGGAGCTTCATTATCAAGAGAATACTATTAAAGAACGAGTTGCCAGCACTTATAAGATTAATATTGCAGAATTTGATTTCAGTACGCTTAACCAAGGCGAGGTAAACTTAGAGACTCTTGATGATGATATACAGGCTTTGAAACGTAAGGTTGAGTTATTGGGAACTGTTAATTTGTTGGCTATTGAAGAATATAAAGAATTAAAAGACAGATATAGTTTCCTTATAGAACAGCGGTCTGATTTGGAAGAGGCACAGCGTTCTTTGCTCGAAGCCATAAGAAAAATCAACCGCACGACTAAACAGTTATTCATAAATGTTTTTGCTCAGGTTCAGGAGAATTTTCAGCATTACTATAAAATTTTATTTGGTGGTGGTGTAGCCGAACTGGTTTTGGTAGATGAGGAACATCCTTTGGAATCAGGTATTGATATTAATGTGCGGCCTCCGGGTAAAAAGTTGCAGAATGTCGGGTTGCTGTCAGGTGGAGAAAAGGCTTTAACTGCTGTTGCTCTTTTATTTGCTCTTTTTAAAGTCAGACCATCACCATTTTGTGTTTTGGACGAAGTAGATGCTCCCCTTGATGAGGCGAATATTGACCGGTTCCTGAAAGTTGTACTTGAGTTCTTGAATACAACACAATTTATTATCGTCACGCATAACAGGAAGACCATAGCCGTTGCTGATACACTTTTTGGGGTCACTATGGAGGAACCCGGCGTATCAAAGATTGTTTCTGTACGTGTAGGTGATGTGACGTATGAGGAAGGAGTCGGAGCGGGAACATTGGGAGAAAAATATTTTGTAAAAAAAGAAGAAAAAGTTGACGATACTATATCGCAGGAGACATAAAGAACAAGTTATATTTACAATAAAGAGTTTTGGATTTTATAAGAGAAAAAATCCCAAATAAACAAATTCCAAAAATCAAATAAATTACAATTACCTAAATAACAATTATCAAAACAAAAAGTGGCTGAGAAGAAATACGATTCAGAAGAAAGAACATATAACTTTGCTAGAAATGTAGCTTATTTTACAAAGAAATTACCTAAAAGTTCTTGTAATTTTAAATATACAGATCAAGTGATTAGTTCTTCAGGTTCTGTTGGGGCTAATTACATTGAAGCTAATGAGTCATTAAGTAAGAAAGATTTTGTATTGCGTATTAAAATTTGTCGTAAAGAAGCTAAGGAATCAGCATATTGGCTGCGACTTATAGTTGATACTAATTCAAATGAGTTTAGTAAAGAGGGAATAGCTCTTAAGAACGAAGCAGAAGAATTAAAGAAAATATTTTCAGCAATAGTTGATAAATCTAAATAATAAAAAGATAATAAGATTTAAAAGAAGTAACAATCAAAGTCTTTAATGAAATAAATATATATTTTTGTTATTTGATTATTTGAATTTGGAATTTATTTGTCATTTTGTGCTTGTAATTTGGGATTTATTTAGCAATTAATTTTTACACAATATAGTATTATTAGGGAGGTGAAATAATGAGTAAAAGAATTATTGTATTAGTATTATTGGTTCTTGTTGCTTCAGGGTGCGAGACGTCGTTAAATGAAACTCAAAGTGGTGCTTTGGCAGGTTCAGCTTTGGGTGCCGGTCTTGGAGCAATAATCGGAAACCAGACAGGTCATGCGGGAGCTGGTACAGCCATTGGGGCTGGTGCAGGAGCTTTAGCTGGAGGACTTATTGGTGAAGGCATAAGACGACAAAAGGCAACTCAACCGGCGCCAGTTTATCAACAGCCAACGGCCACTTATCAACAACCAGCTGCACAGGTTCAGCAGGTTCATACTAAGTATAATCCAAAAACAGGAGAAACATTTCCTGAGAGTTATCGATTTGATCCAAAGGACGGCACTGAATTACGCTACATAGAGTAAGAGAAGAAAGTAGCAAGTTTAGTAGGTGAACTATAATTAGGAAATAATTGTTAAGGACTTATAGATGATGCCTGGGTCCTACTACTGATTATATTCGGTTACAGGGAGTATATGAATTGGCCTAATCGATTAACACTTACGAGATTATTAATTGTTCCTTTTTTGATTATTTCTGTTATTTACAGAAGGGAAGATAGTTTTATTTTATGCCATCTCCCTTTATTTTTGTTTGTTGTTGCTTCTTTGGCTGATGCTATTGATGGTTATATTGCGCGAAAATATAACCAAAAGACAGAATTAGGTACATTTTTAGACCCACTTGCGGATAAGACACTTATATTAACTACATTTTTAAGTTTGCATTTTTCTTCCACGTATAATATTAAAATGCCTGTATGGGTT
Source organism: uncultured bacterium (assembly GCA_964558015.1). Lineage (GTDB taxonomy): Bacteria > Omnitrophota > Omnitrophia > JAHJGZ01 > JAHJGZ01 > CAZLCT01. The sequence goes on from CAZLCT010000044.1 coordinate 3,089, forward strand.
TTTATTATTATTGCCTCACGTGATTTTATTATTGTCATGTGGCTCATCGTATCTTATATGAACCATATTGAAATTATTATAAGACCGAATATATTAGGCAAAACCACCACTTTTTTTCAGATGCTTACCATTATTAGCCTTCTCCTCCAGTGGACTTATTCTTTTTATGTGTGGCGTATAACCCTCATTTTGACTGTGGCATCTGCTGTTAGTTATATCTGGCGTGAAACAAGAAAATTACAAGAAGTTAAAATATAAATGGGCTTAAATTACTTCAATCTGCGCGCAGATGTACACACTCGAATTGTATTTATTTTATTATGTAGCCATTTAGGCTTATCCTTTAAAGTAATAAAACTCATTTAAATCATGTTAGAAATTTATGTTAGATTTTCTTAAAACCCCATGATAATATCATTAACATTATGAGTAAGGATAATAATATTATACATATTGCAATTGTGGGTAAACCAAATGTAGGTAAATCTACACTTTTCAATAGATTAGTGGGAATGCGCAAAAGCATAACCGATTCAAGGGGAGGCACTACCCGCGACCGGCTTTATGAACGTGCTAATATACGTGAAAAAGAAATTTATTTGATTGATACCGGAGGGATTCAATTTGCCAGAGATGGAAATATTGACTTTTTAGTTGATCGTGAAGTTAATAAAGCTCTCATTGAAGCTGATTTAATAATATTTGTTTGTGAAAAAGTTGGTCTAAGTAATTTTGATTATCAATTGGTTGATAATATTCGTCGTAGGAATAAAAAAGTAGTTTTGGTAGTTAATAAAGTAGATTCTGGTGAGGGGGACCTTAGAGATTTTTACTCTTTGAAAATAGGAGAGCCGCTTCCTATTTCTGCTCTTCATAATGTGAATATTGATAAACTTATAAGTACTATTTATGACATCCTGCCATCTCCGTGTATTATTCCAAAGGTACGTTATGAGTTCAAATTGTCTATTATAGGGGAGCCTAATTCTGGGAAATCAACCTTGCTTAATTCATTGCTAAGGAATGAAAGGGTTGTGGTCTCTGAGGTACCGGGTACGACACGTGATATAGTTGAAGAAAATTATGAGTGCGACGGGAGAATTATACGACTTGTAGATACTGCCGGCATAAAGAAGAAAAAAAAGTTGAAGTCCACAGCTGCTGTTTTTAGTTTATTCAGGACAAAAAAATCTATACAGCGCACGGACTTATGCTTTTTATTAATAGATGCTTTGCGAGGACCTCAGAAGGATACACGGGCAATCTATAAGATAATTAGGGAAAATAATAAAGCATGTATAATATTGGTCAATAAATGGGACAAAGTCAGCGGACTCCCTATGGAGAGTTATAAAAAACGTTTAATAAAGGAATATGGATTTTTTCAAAATACACCTATTCTTTTTATATCTGCATTAACGAAACGTAACTTGGATAATGCAATGCGGGAGGTATTTCGCATATGGGAGAATTATACGGTCTCTATAGCAACGAAGGAGCTTAATTTATTTCTTCGTGATATACGCAGACAAAATCCTCCACCTCCGCTTGTAAAATTTAAATATATTGTTCAGGCTGATATAAAACCCCCGACATTTGTCCTTTTTGTTAAAAATAAAAAAAACATAAAAGAGGAGTATATCCGTTATATAATAAATGGGTTGATAGGCGGGTTTTCGCTAGACGGCGTAGTGCCTAAATTAATTTTAAAAGAAGAGGAAAAGAAAGTATAATAAATAGACGAAAATATTCTCCGATTATTAAAGTTTTTTAAATTTAAAATATTTTTCTAAGGATAGGGAATGATAAATTCAATCATTGGCATTTTATTAAGTTATTTAGTCGGCTCGATCCCGACTGCATACATTGTTGCAAAACTTGTAAAAGATTTAGACATAAGGACTTACGGAAGTGGAAATGTTGGAGCAACGAATGTGTTCCGGAGTGTTGGAAGGATGTGGGGTGTTTTTGTTTTATTAATCGATATGTTAAAAGGCCTCATAGTAGTCATTTTTATAGCACGTTTTTTCCAGAGTGATACAATTAATTTTAGATATATACAGATTTTGTATGGCATTGCAGCCATTAGTGGTCATAACTGGACAATTTTTTTAAAATTTAAAGGCGGAAAAGGGGTTGCCACAACGAGCGGAGTTGTATTGGGAATTTTTCCTAAAGCTTTACTTTTGAGCTTGTTGATGTTTGCTGTAATTGTATATATTACACGTTATGTTTCGGTTGGTTCTATGGTAAGCGCAGTAGCGTTTCCTTTATTTCTATGGCTATTTTATCGTAAATGCGATGGGTTTGCTTCATTCGTGTTATTTTCATTGGTTATGGTTGCATTTATTTTTTATCGCCATCGTTCTAATATTAAACGTCTTTTAAGCGGAAGTGAAAATAAAATAGTCTTTAAAAAGTAAATTCAGTTTTAATTTAATAGCCTTTTAAAAAAAATATAATATGGATTTAAATAAACTTTCAGATGAAGAAATTTTACAATTACGTCTTTGTGAATTGCCCTTAAGTATTAAAGGGACATGGGTCGAAGAGTGTATTGATGAACTCTATCAGGAACTCGAAGGCCACGGTATTATATTTAAGCCCTCTTTTTATGTAGCTGATGAGTGGCTTACTCCTGATAAAGAGCCTGTCATAGGAATCCCTTTTTTTCTTACACACCCGTCATTGATGAAATTAGAAAAGAAGATGATGCTTGATGTGGAGGGGGGTACAAAAACATGGTGCATGCAGCTCCTGCGGCATGAGACAGGTCATGCTATTAATTATGCGTATAAATTATATATGAGGAAAAAGTGGCAGAAGATATTTGGATATATTTCTGTTGAGTATGAGGATACATATAGATTCAGACCTTACAGCAAAAATTTTGTGCGTCACTTAGAAGACCATTATGCACAATGCCATCCTGATGAGGATTTTGCAGAGACGTTCTCTGTGTGGCTTACCCCGGGTAGTAATTGGGTTGAAGTTTATAAGGGATGGAAGGCTTTAGATAAACTTACATACGTAGATGAATTAATGAAGAGCATTAAAGGGAAAGTACCTTTGTTGGATAAAGGGAAAAAATATTGGGAAGCGAGAAAAATACGCACAAAATTAATAAATTTTTACAGAAAGAAAAGACAATATCATGCCGAAGAATTTCCAGATTTCCATGACCAGTTATTGATAAAAATATTTATTCCGTTAAATGAGAGTGAATATGCATCATATTCACCCAAAAAAAAGCGTGACATACCTTTTGCTGCAAGTTTCTTAAAAAAATATAGAAGACAAATAGTAAGAAATGTGGCAAGATGGACTGGTGAGAAAAAATTTATTATTGATGAATTTCTTAAAAAAGTTATTATGCGTTGTAGAATGCTTAACCTTGTTGTGAGTGAAGAAGAAGCAGTAGCAATTTTGCAAATAACAACTTATATTACGACATCTATCATGAATAGTTTATATACCGGAAAATACAGTGGCAAATCTTGGGCTAAATGAGAAAAAAATGAATCTTACGAAAGTAAGTTCGGTAAAAAAACAAACGATTAAATGTAATCAGATGAAAGAACAGTTAAAAGTATTATTATTATTTGACAGCCCATATGCAAAACCGCGAGGGTATGATTTTCAGGAAGAGTTCTCAAGTCCTGATTGGAATACAGAAGCTGATGTATACAAGTCCCTGTGCGCAAATGGTTACAATGTAAGAGTTTTGGGTTTGTTCAAGGACATTGTTCCCTTGGTTGAAGAGATTAAAGAATCCAAGCCGGATGTTGTATTTAACCTTGCTGAAGTATTTAATCAAAAATCCAGCCTTGAGAAAAATGTTGTTTCAGTATTGGAAATGCTAGGCGTATCACATACAGGTTCATCATCTGAAGGTCTTTTTATTTGTAATGATAAAGCATTAACTAAAAAAATTCTTACCTACCACCGTATAAAGATACCTAATTTTCATACATTTTATAGAGGATACCGTGTATGGCTGCCGCGTCGTCTTAAGTTGCCACTTGTTGTTAAACCTCTTTCTGAAGAGGCATCACGTGGGATTGCACAAGCATCGGTAACAGATAATGAAGAATCGTTTCTTGAAAGAGTCCGTTTTATCCATGAGACAATGAAATCAAATGCGATAGCTGAAGAATATATTGAGGGGCGCGAGCTTTATGTTAGTGTTATAGGAAATAAAAGAGTAAAAGTGCTTCCGCCTACGGAAATAAAATTCGGTACATTGTCGGAAGATGAACCGCGTATCGCAACTTACAAGGCAAAGTGGGATAATGAGTATAGAAAAAAATGGGGAATAAAAAATGTATTTCCAGGGCGGCTGGCTAATGGGGTTGATAAAAAAATAAAAGATGTTTGTAAGCGCGCTTATAGGGCGCTAAATATGCAGTCATATGCGCGTTTTGATGTAAGAGTAACTCCAGAGTCAAATGTTTACATACTTGAAGTAAATGCTAATCCATGTATTGCAAATTATGAAGATTTTGCTATGGCAGCCGAGAAAATCGGCCTGACGTATAATAAATTAATTCGAAAGTTGACTGATTTTGCTCTACAAAGACAAAAGTTTTAAATTGTTTTTTAAAATTATGAAGGGGGAATATAAAGATGGAAAGTAAGTTTTTAGAAATAACATTAGATTGCGGGAAAATATTACTTGCTATTATATGTGCTTCCCTTATAGGTTGGGAAAGACAAAAGCTTGAGAAGGCTGCCGGTTTGAGAACACACATACTTATTTGTGTGGGAGCCTGTCTTTTTACTATAATTGGTTTAAAAATTACTGAAGCAACTGCTAATCCGGGAGAGCTCTTAAGAGTGTTTCAGGGAATTGCCACAGGTGTAGGTTTTGTCGGTGCCGGCGCTATTATACGCCAGGGCGGTTATGTTACAGGGCTTACCACTGCTGCAGGTATTTGGGTTATAGCAGCAATCGGATTGACTATTGGGGTTGGTGCGTATTGGCTGGCAATAATTAGTACTATCTTTGCATTTTTAATTATCCATTTTATCGGAAATTTAAATTTCATAATGGGAAAAAAAGATAATACGGAATAATTGTCTATACAAACTAAATTATTAAAGAAAAGGGGACGCATGTCCTCTTTTTTTGTTATTTTTGGAGCAAATTGTAAATGAGGAAAATTATTGGACTCTCAATTTTAATATTTTGGTTTGTTATGATGGGGTTGCTTATCCAAAAGGATTTATTAAGTCAATGGCTTCCTGAGAGATCTTTCAATTATGCTCGCCTTATACCGCCTGATGTTCTTCTTAGGGATCAGTGGATGGGTATATATTATCGTAACAACAAGATAGGTTATTCTCATACTATAGTAAGAGCGGAAAAAGAAGACAGAGGAGAGGGTTATATAGTCGAAAATTCAACCTTCTTTGCTCTTCCTCTTCTTGGTAAAAAACAATTTATTAACTTTCGAACATTTGCTGATATTAATAATTTATACCTACTTAAGTCTTTTCGTGCATCTTTATCCTCTAGCGGATATTCATATAGGGTTATGGGAACCCATCTTGATGGGGATAGATATGATTTGATAATAGATACTGGAGAGGAAGTACATATAGAACGTAGGATTCCGCCTGATTTAATCTTTGCAAATATTTTATTGCCGTTCAAATATATCGAGAACCTTAAACCACCAGCAAGCATCGTGGCTTCTGTACTTAATCCACTTAGCCTTGAGGCTGAGAAAATAGTACTAACTGCCGTTAGCACCGAGAGGATTAAAATTAACAATATGGAAATTGAAACGGTGCTAGTTGATATTACTAATCAGCAAAAATTACAGGCCAGAGCATGGATTGATAATGAGGGTAATGTTGTTAAGGTCAAGACCCCTTTTTCACTTATCATGATTGATGAGCCCGTACTGGAAGCAACAACCATTGATCTTGATACTATTGTAGACATTGATTTATATCATGAAGTTGCTATTCCCGCAGTCATAGAGAATAAAAGCGGTGATTTTATATCATATCTTAAAGTAAAACTAAGCGGAGTTAATCTGGATGAAGAAAGACTAAAGAGTTTTAATCAAATTGTATTTAAAAAAGAAGATTCATATATAATTGAGATCAGAACAAAGGATATAAATGCAAAAGGGAGCAAAACAATTGATGGTCTAAATGGCGCATTTCATGAATATACTCAACCCACCACCTTCATTCAATCTGATCATAAAGAAATAATTAGGCAAGCCCGCCAGATTGTCCGTGGCGAGAATAATGCATGGAGTGCTGTTAAATTATTATCTGAATGGGTGAATCAGTCAATTAAACAAATACCGACTGTTAGTGTTCCTTCTGCTTTAGATATACTTCATAAACGGCAGGGGGATTGCAATGAAATAGTTACCCTTTTTGCAGCATTGGCAAACTCATTAGGTATACCGGCTTATCCCGTTTTAGGACTTGTTTATTACAACGGTGCTTTTTTTTATCATAGTTGGGTTAATGTATATGTTGGAGAATGGATAGCAATTGATCCGACATTTAACCAATTGCCTGCAGATGCTACACACATTCAATTATCGAAAGGTGCAATATCGCAGTATATTGATCTAGCAGGCATGATTGGAGTAATCGATGTTGAGGTTTTGGAATATAAATAAGCAAAAAAATTAAAATTTCTAGATTATTTACGTTACGTAGTGTCAAAAATAACATAAAAACTCAAATTTCAAATATTACAACATCCAAAATAAATAAAAAAATCCAAATTCAAAGAAAACTGCTGCGACGTAGGAGGATGTACTAGTGCCGCGATTCCATGGATGGGAATGAGCGTCTAGACGTGAGCGAGATATTTTGGATTTTTGATTTTAGATTTATTTGGTAATATTTGTAATATTTGGATTTTGAAATTATAGCTTTTGACATTAAGTTACGTTAAAAGGGGAGAAGAGCATTATGATTGACATAAGGAACTTGAGTAAACAATTTGGTCAGAGGTGGGCAGTAGAAAAATTAAATCTTTCAATTAAGAAGGGGGAATGTTTTGCGTTCATAGGACCAAATGCTGCGGGTAAGACCACTACCATTAAGCTGATGACAGGATTATTAAAACCAACCAGCGGCAGTGTTAGTATCGGAGGTTATGATGTGGAAGGAAAACATATAGAGGCAAAACGTTTAATCGGATATGTTCCGGATGTACCGTATTTATATGAGAAATTAACCCCGCGCGAGCATGTAAGATTTATACTTGATCTTTATAACGAAAATAATGAGCAACGAATAATCTTATCAGAGCAGTTATTTGCATCTTTTGGTATTTCGGAATACGGAGATATACTTGTAAGTGACCTTTCGCACGGTACTCGCCAAAAAGTAGTTTTCACCTGTCTTTTTATTCATAACCCGAGTGTTATTATTGTTGATGAGCCTATGGTTGGTCTTGATCCTGAGAGTATGAGAAAAATAAAAAATATGTTGAGACAGAAGGGGAGGGAGGGATCGACTGTATTTATGTCGACACATACATTATCTGATGCCGAAGAATTAGCTGACCGTATAGGTATAATTGATAAAGGAAGACTTATAGCACTAGGAACACTTGATGAGTTAAAACAAAGAAGTGGTAGTATGGGCAAGCTTGAAGAAATTTTTCTCACACTTACAAAAGAGGGGAAAACATGAGAAGGACATATTCCCTGTATATTATAAAATTATATTTGTTGCGGAATAATATTGTTCAGGCTTTATCTTTATCGAAGCTGAAGGTAGGCGTCATCGTAACCTTTATGCTTGGCTTTACTGTAGGACTATTTTTATTGTTTTCAGAAATGTTTAGCTTTTTGGATTCTCTTGAGCCTACGATAGCAGCAATAATAATAGACCGCCTCATGTACCTTTTTTATTTTGCAGTATTTATTATGCTAATCCTTAGTAGTGCTCTGGTATCTTTCTCGACTATTTATAAATCACGGGAGATATCGTTTCTGCTGTCAAAGCCTATTGAATACAGAAAGATATTTAGTTTAAAGTTTTATGAAACAGCTGTCTTAAGTTCATGGGCATTTCTTTTTGTCGTGGGGCCTTTTGCATTTTCATACGGAATATTTACTCATGCAGGTTTATCATATTATTGCGTGTTTTGCCTGCTGCTCCCTTTTTTATTACTTATAGGAGCATCTGCAGGAACGATTATCATTACTTTAATTGTACGGTGGTGCACCCCACGCAGGTTAAAGTGGATAATAATCTTGTGTGTTATTGGAGGTATTATTTTCTCAAGTATTTATTATATTCGGTTACGTACCGTTGTTTTTCAAGAGCGGGAGAATATTGTTTTTGCACTTAACTCGCTTATTCCACATTTTAGATATTGCCAGTATCCGTTACTTCCGTCATATTGGTTTTGTGAGAGTTTGTTAAGTGCGTCTAAAGGGTATTTTCCTAATGCAATATTTTATATTTTGGTGTTGTTAAGTAACGGGCTGTTTTTTACATATTTTTCTCAAATTCTTGGAGAAAATATTTTTTACAAAGGCTGGTTAAGGGTCGAATCATCCGATAATAAAAAGGAGTATCCTTTACGTAAGAGTATCATTGGAAGAATATTTTATCCTTTAAGAAGATTTACATCGCCAATTAGGTATGCATTTTTTATTAAAGATTTGAAGGTATTTTGGCGTGAACCAATACAATGGTTACAATTTGTTATATTTTTCGGACTTTTGGGGATCTATTTCTCAAATCTAAATAATTTTTCATATAACATACTTAGGCCTATTATGAAACAATTTACTTCCCTTTGCAATGTATCAGCTATGATGCTTGTTATGACATCGTTGACCGTACGTTTTATATATCCACAGATTAGTTTAGAAGGGAAGAGGTTTTGGCTTATAGGTTTGGCGCCTATTAGAATTAAGACAATATTTTTTCAGAAATATTGGGTTTCGCTACTTTGGGCGTCAATGCTTTCTCTTGGTTTAATGATTTTATCGAATATGAAATTAGAAATTGATCCTTTCTTTGCCTATTTTTCATATGGTACGGTATTTTTTATGAGTGTTACTCTTGTAAGCATGGGGTGTGGATTTGGCGCATTGTTTCCTAATTTCAAGGAAGATAATCCAGCGCGTTTAGTGGCAGGGTTTGGAGGTACACTTCTTTTTATATTAAGCCTGGCATATGTGAGTCTTGTTATATTTATCCTCGCATGGTCGTTTAGCATTTATTTTTCTGGTAATAATTTTATATCAAAATTCATTATTAACAGGTTATTCTTAAGCGGTTTTCTTATTTTTATTATAAGTGTTGTAAGCGGCGGCCTTCCAATAATTCTTGGTATCCGTGCCCTTCAAAGAATGGAGTTTTGAGCCTAATCCTTGGTGTGTTATAATATGAAAAGTCGTGGGGAAAAGCTCATAGGTAAAAGGAAAAGGCATAACAGGTGGAAAAAGGCAAGATGGGAAAAATAGTTATGTTTCGGTTAGTTGCGGAATGTTACGGTGGGTTACGGAATGTTGCTTAGAGCTCCTTGTTGTGTAAATCTTTTTTGTAACCATCCGAAACTTTCCGTAACTATACCGTAACTATCCGAAACTGCAATTTTCTACACTTCGATTCACTTGTGATGCCTTGTAATGCCCTGTAATGTTTAAGATAAATTATTAACATTATTTTTATTAACCTGCCATTATGGGTATATTATAAATGCCGCGTTTTTCAGTAAATCTTATATTATTAGTTATTACTCCGTATATAGTTCTCTTAGGTTATGTTCTGCCATTATATTCTCAACCAGAAATTTCAAAAGATAATATCCCAACCGGCATAGATCAACAGCTTAGGAAACATATTGAAGAGTTATATAACAAAGATAGCGAAAAAAGGGCTCAAGCTGCTTATGCAATAGGGAAGATGGGTGATGGTGCATATCAGGCAATACCTTTCCTTGTAGGTATGTTATATGAGTGGGATATTAAACGTGAAATTTGGGAAGCATCCCAGGTTGAAAAATCTCCTGGAAGGGAGGCAGGCGAGGCTTTAAGGAAAATAGGTAAAAAGTCTGTTCCTTCTCTGGTTGAACTTATAAAGAATCAAAATAAAAGTGAGTTTGTACGTACTGCTGCGGCACGCATACTAGGTCAATTAAATGATACGAGAGCTGTGGATGCTCTCATTTCAGTTATGGCAGATAACTTTTGGGATGCTCCCTGGGTTATTGGTATTTACGACAGTGATCGTGACTTGGATCCATTATTATCTTTACTAGATGATGCGCATTCTTCTATTTTACAGACGACAGTTTTGCAGTCGCTTATATTATTAACAGGAAAAAATTTTAGTTATGATAAAGAGGCTTGGGAGTATTGGTGGATTCACAATAGAGGACCAATAAAAATTGACATAGTCGATAAGAAAGATAGTGCAGAAAATTTATCTAAGAACATTATATTGGGTGTTCCTGCTCAGGTAACATTTACACTTGAAAATACAACAGACGATTATATTATTATCAGAAATGTTAATTTTGAGGAACATTTACCTGATATTTATAATTGGTATGGCTCTGTTAAGGGAGCTTTGGGATTTGATGGATTACATGATTCATTTACATACAATAAGAAAGGTCCTGGCGTGACCGATTCTGTTTTTGTGAGAGGATTATTGTTCCCACATGAAAAAATTGAAATGACACGTTGGCTGGTTTTAAAAGATAATTTGCTCCAAGTGGATATTTCGTATAATCGCTTGACGGAATACGACATAACTAAACACGTATATTTCAATACTAAAGCAAAAGGATCTTTTTATGATTTTGAACATGTTCCTAATGTGCATGATTATAAAGAGCTCTTAAAAAGTGTATTTGCTGTCATTCCTCGTTTACATATCATTCCTGACCTAGAGATATTTCCTTTCAGTGAACAGAGCATTAGTATGGATATAAGAGTGAATAAATTGCAATTTGATATTAAAGAGGCGTTCAGGGGAGTTGATATTGATGTTATTGATTTTGTTTTTTGGGAAACAGAAAGGGGATGGGTGCTTAAAGGCATAGATAAAACTTATCTTGTCAGAAAGAATGGTAGAATTGAACTTCCCGATATGGATTTAGATGCATTTGTCATCATAGCTGAACAATTTGTTGAAATAGATGTGATTTTACCTCTTAAAGGATATGAAGAGTTTAGCCCAAAGATGCTGTTTATATATAATGAAGGTAATTTCAATACAGGTATTACTACTATTCGAGCTGACAAACTTCTTGGTTTGTTCCAGCAGGCTAAAAAGAATAAAGATAAAGTTACGGTTAAATCATTATCCACAAATGGAGAAGATAAGCGATATTTTATTGTTATCGGCGGGCATTAATCTTGTGAATTATTTTTAATTAAGTTTAATATTATTTTGTAATTTTATCATAATTATGTATAATAACTTTTATAAAGAATTTTATACATTCAAAAGTTTTATAGAGTTAATTTTTAACATTAAATAAATTTTATGAAATCCTACGATCTTAGAATTCTTGTTATTGATGATGAATCCGCAGTCCATAAGAGTTTTGAACTTATTTTTAAAGCTAAAAATATGCTTTTTTTTGCCAGGACGGGTGATGAGGCCTTGAATATTTTAAAAAAGGATGATATTGATCTGGTCTTTCTTGATATTGATTTGCCCGGCATGGATGGATTTGATGTTTTAAAAGCTATTAAAAAATTTGACTCTACAATCGAAATTGTAATGATTACAGCTGATACAACTACCAAAAGTGCGGTAAGATCCATTAAAATGGGTGCTTACGATTACCTTACTAAACCTTTTGACGTTGATGAGATTGAGCTTATTACGGAACATATACAAAAGGAGAAAGCAACTATAAGGGAGTTAACGTATTTAAAAGAAGAGATTCAAAAGAAATCACAGGGTTTTAATATAGTAGGTAAGAGTCGCGCCATTAATAATGTGCGTAAAATAATTCAAAAAATTTCACATGCAAATAGTACGGTGCTTATTACAGGGGAGACAGGAACGGGTAAGGAGCTTGTTGCACGTGCCATTCATAGTGATTCTCCAAATAGCAATGATCCGTTTATTGCGGTTAATTGCGGTGCAATTCCTGATTTATTGCTGGAATCGGAACTCTTCGGTCACGAGAAAGGGGCTTTTACAGGAGCACAAGAGAAAAAAATAGGCAAGTTTGAGGTGGCAGGTTTCGGAACAATATTTTTAGATGAGATTTCTAACATGCCTGAGAGACTGCAGGTTAAATTATTGCGAGTCCTTCAGGAACGTGAAATAGAGCGTGTAGGTGGAAATCGTTTAATAAAGGTAAATGCACGTATCATTGCTGCTACTAACGTTGACCTTAAAGAACATATTAGGCAGGGAAAATTTAGAGATGATTTATTCCATCGTTTAAATGTGATTTGTATCCAGGTACCATCTTTGATAGAACGCAAAGAAGACATTCCGCTTTTAGTACATTATTTCCTTGGTTTGTTTAGCAAAAAATTCAATGTACAAGTTTGTAATATTACTCCAAAAGCAATGAAGGCATTGTGTAATTATACATGGCCTGGTAATATACGTGAATTAAGTAATCTTATTGAAAGGATGGTACTTCTCGGGGATGATACAACAATTCGTGAGCAACATATCCCTTACGAAGTACTCATTCCTCATGATAACAGAATAAATAATGTGACAAAAGGATCACCACTGTCTTTCAAAGAAGAACGTTCACGATTTGAGCGTGAAATGATAATTAATATCTTATGTGCCGTAAATTACAATCAATCAAAAGCATCTAAAGTTCTTAATATACATAGAAATACATTGCTTGCCAAACTTCAGCAATATAATATTGATATTCATGAATTGAAGAAAGAAAAAAAGGCCAAGACTAACATAAAAAAGAATAATAAATTTACCGCACGCACATGAATGGACGCTGAATTTTCTTGTCTGGTTTATTTTTGTACCACGGAAGGAATTTTAGATGAATAAATGTGTTGTTAATCTTGTTATTTTTTTATTTTTTTTTGCTTTAGCAATTTTTAATTTAAATCCCTCCGCTATTGCTTCTTCCGATGAACCCAATGAAGTACTCGATAAACCCAAACCCGAGATAATAACTATGCATGAATCCCGCTTTTGGCAGGATCCATCCCGAATAGCTGAGAATACAATTATTGTTACTGAAGAGAAAATCGGTTCTCTGCCAGCTCACAATGTTGCTGATGTGCTTCAGTATATTCCAGGGCTTAATATTGACACCGGAACTGGATTCGGCCATCCGGCAACGTATAGTCTTCATTCAGCACAGCCACGGCATGTTCGGGTAATGATTGACGGTATTGATTTCAACAATCAGGTTTCAGGTCAATCAGCCCTAGCTGAAATACCAATCGAAAATGTAAAACAAATTGAAATCATAAAAGGTCCGGTATCAAGTAAATGGGGGTCTGCATTAGGAGGGATTATCAATATAGTAACTAAAGATGTGGGGGATTCGTTAATTCCCCATGGTAAATTTACGTATATTCTTTCTGAATACAAGCAGCGCAGATATTTGGGTGAAATATACGGAGGCTTTCGTGATTTTGGTTATTATGCGTTCGGTGAGTATGCAGAAGCAGGAGGCATAAGAAATTATGATGACATGCTGAATAAAAATGGTATGGTAAAGTCATCATTAGCCTTATTAGACGAAATGATAAAAGTAACCTCATCTTTTGGCTACATTGGAGCTGATGAGAATGAAGGATTTTATCCTGACCCTGCCTGGAGGTGGTTTAAACAAAATTATATTTCCCGTTACGGAAAAGTGCGTATTGATTTTGATCCGTCAGAACGTTTTCATATGCAAGTTTCAGGCAAAACCAATCATCAGACAGTGAGAAACTATGATAATTTTCTTGATCGTTCAGAATTCCGAGATAAACTCTGGGGCATAGATTTTGAGTCGGTGTTGAGGCTCAGAGAAGCAGACACTCTTGCTGTTGGGTTTGATTCGGCTTATGATCAGTTAAAGACTCTTAATATACCTACAAGTGTTTCAATGCATTCAGAGGCCTTTTATGCCAATTATACGGCTGTTTTGGGTCCGTTTTCATTAAACGGCGGAATACGTTACGATCGACACAGCGATTTTGACGATCAGGTAAGCCCAAGTATAGGTATTGTTTATGAAGTGCCATATATTTCTGATACGCGAGTGCGGGCCTCTTTTTCTCGGGGATATAGTGCTCCTCCATTAGTATGGATTTTTTATAATGCACCATTTTTCAGGAGTAACCCTGATTTGAAACCTGAGAGGGCGTGGGTTTGGGAAATAGGCTTAGAATCACAACCTATATCACATTTCTGGACAAAGGTTAATCTTTTTCGATCAGATGTTTCGGACTTTATTAATTATGATTTTAATACCATGATGATGAAAAATAACCAGAAATTCAGACATCAAGGAATTGAATTAGAAACTAAAATAAATCCTTTTAAAGGATTTTATATTACTGCGGCAGGTTCCATAAATGATGTTGAAGACAGTTCAACAGGGGATAATGCCTATTCACTTGCTATAGCACGGAATAGCGTTGATCTTGGTTTCTTGTATAAACATGATAAAGGTTTTATGGCTAACCTGCTGGCCAATTATCAGCGTAATCGAGTCAGAAGCCCTCAAAATCATCCGCGTGAAAATAAGTTTATTTGGGATTTCAAAATATCTCAAGAAATACCCATCTGGAAAACTGTATCTGTGAGGAGTTTTCTAAATGTGCATAATATTTTTAACAGTAAATTCTGGAATGACGAATTTTATCCTCATCCTGACAGGTATTTTGAATTCGGCGTAGAATGCACTTTCTGATCACATGAAGTCGGAAGTCAGAGGTCAGAAGTCGGAAGTCAGAGGTCAGAAGTCGGAAGTCTGACTTCCGACTCAACTTTATGTCTTATCTTACACCTTATAGTGTGCAGTGCAAAAAAATATAGGTATTTTTGAAATACAAAATTACAAATATGTGCATACCAGCATTCATTATTACTCATTACATACCATTACCTTGTAATAAAAACCATTTAATTGTAATAATTGGCACTCAATGTGCTTTAAGTGAAGGTGATCAAAATGTTTTCTGAACGGAAGCAGAAAAATATAATTATCTTAATATTTATTATGACTTTATTATTATTGAAGGATCAAATAGCTTTTACACGCACGGAAAACCAAACAGAAAAACCATGCTACGGCGGAACCCTTCGTATCGGCATGTTTATAAAGCCTACCATCATTCATCCGATGTATACAATCTACAGCCGTTCTATAGAAATGGTTGATTTAATATTTAGTAGATTGGTACAGGTTGACCAGGATTCAAACCCAATACCTGACCTTGCCGAGAGGTGGGACGTGTCATCAGACGGTCTTGTTTATACTTTTTATCTTCGGAGGGGAGTAAAATTTCATGACGGAGTCGAATGTACAGCAGAAGATGTAGAGTTTACATATCAAGCTATTATTGACCCGCGTAATGAATCTCCTTATCGCACCATTTATTTAAATGTTGAAAAATTCAAAGCCGTAAGCCCTTATATTTTTCAAATAACTTTAAAGACACCTTTAACCACTTTTCTTATTGATTTAACACGAGAGGTATTGCCGGAGCATCTGTTTAAAGAGAAAGAATTAAAAAATGAAAATTTTTTAAACAATCCTATCGGCACAGGCCCGTTTATTTTTAAAGGAAAAGATCAGTCAGGCAGGATTATACTTGAGGCAAATAAATATTATTATAACGGCCGTCCGTATCTTGACCGAATAATTTTTAAGCCGATAAAAGCAAATACTATTAATGAAATTTCATTGTTTCGTGAAGAAATTGATATGATAAATTTTTTATCTTTTGCACAATTTCAATATATAAAA
Source organism: uncultured bacterium (assembly GCA_964558015.1). Lineage (GTDB taxonomy): Bacteria > Omnitrophota > Omnitrophia > JAHJGZ01 > JAHJGZ01 > CAZLCT01. Next base: position 19,017 of record CAZLCT010000044.1, read on the forward strand.
AAAGACTCTACGTTTAAAGGATATGCAGTTGAGTTGGACTTTTATTACGCACTTGTATATGACTTGGGGGACACTATTTTTGAAGATAAACGTATACGATATGCGATTGCCCATGGGATTTCGCAAGAGCGGCTTATTCGTGAAGCAGTGCGTGGATACGGTAAACCTTGCCACGGCATATTTCATCAAAGTTCTTTTGGGTATAATCCTGATTTTGAGCCAATATCCTATAATCCAGAAGAAGCAGTTTGTCTTTTGGAAGAATGCGGGTATACACTCAATGGAAGTGACCTTTACAGAAAAAAAGAGGGAATCGAAATAGAACTTCGCATTGCTGCAAATATTAAGGATGCAAATCATCAGAATATAATAAAAAATATTATATTGCAATTAGCTGAGATTGGTATTAAAGCTTCATATATTCCTTATGATGAGTACAGTAAATTTGTAGAAGATATAGGTCAGAACCAAAAGATGCCGAACGTTTATCTAAGTTCATTTTGTGGTGGTGCAGATCCTTATTATCCTTCTTCATATTGGTATTCTAAGCTACAAAGGAATCCCAAAATAGCAATATATAGAAATAATAAGATTGATTTTTTGATTGAAAAGGGACTAAACATTCCTAACAGCCTTGAGAGAAAAGAAATATATCAGAAAATACATAAAATTATCTATGAAGACCAACCTGCATGTTTTTTATTTTTT
>CAZLCT010000045.1:0-19705 GCA_964558015.1 uncultured bacterium
TTACCCCTATAATTGTTACATCCCCGCCTAAGGATAAATCTCCTCCTACTTCTACATCCCCTTCTACATATAAATCACCCGCATCATCAGCCAAGTCCGACGGATTACTGCTTCCAATATAAAGATTACCTTGACTGATACGCGAAGTACCACTCCCCTCGACGCGTATTTCTTTTTCTACAGTAAGTGCACCTCCTAATGAAAGATCATCCGACATCTCAAGACTTCCAATAAAGTCATTCCACCGGAGGTACTCATCACCGTCTGAATCTTTAAATCCCAAGGTTGGGGTATCTGTCGTATCGTCTGTATCGATTGTAAATTTATCTGATGCGGTTCCGTCAATAGATGTAACAAAAAGACCGCCGCCGACTGAAAGCACTCCGGCTATGGTAGCATCACCGCCGACTGATAAATCAACTACTATCTCAGTATCACTTTCAACATATAAATCACCCGCATCATCTGTTAGATCAGATCCGTCGGTGGATCCAATATATAACATTCCTCGGCTAAAACGTGATATACCAGTGCCATGAACTTCCAGTTCGTCAGCTACTGAAAGCTCTCCACTAACTGAAAGATCATCATCAACAGTTACAGCGCTATCAGTATCAGATATTGTTCCATCAACATCTATATTAATACCAGATGAAATTACAATAAAATTATCAGCCGTCGTATCTCCTAATCTGCTACTACCTAATACGGTAAGGTCTCCCGACACTAAAAGATCATCACCTACCTCAACCTCACTGTCCGTATCGCTAATAACGCCGTCTTGACGAATATTTAAACCACTAGAAGTAAGAGCAAAAATATCTCCTATATCATCACCAATAACTGCACCTCCAGATGTTGTCAGTGTCCCCGGCACAAATAAATCATCAGTGATTTCAAATTCATCTCCAGCTTCATCCCAAAATAAACGCTCTGTATCTTGAGCAAAGTGTACTATATCATCAACGCTATCGTCATAGCCTATATATAAATCTGCCCCTCCAACCGTAAGATCTCCGGATACTGAAAGATTGTCAAGTATGTCTACATCAGTTCCTATACCGTCAAAAATCTTGCCGCGAACATCAAGATCTCCGGTCACGGTTAAATTACCTGTTACTTGGGTATAATCATCTGAGAAAATTACGCCAATAATTGTAACATCCCCGCCTAAAGAAAGATCTCCCCCTACCTCAATATCGCCTTGAACATATAAATCATCAGATGAATCCATAATACCGGATGGAGTAGGTTGAGATGACGCTATTGCATTATAAACAGGTGTGGCTACTGTAGCGCCTCCAAAAAGGAATGTGCCGCTCGAATATACATCGTCTGTAAAACTAAACTGACTTAAGTTCTCATCCCATAAGAATTGCTCGGTATTACCCGCAAAATATATGACATCATTAACAAGGTCATCTACCCCTAAGTATATATCTGATCCCCATACCGTTAGGTCTTCTGAAACGGAAAGATTATCAAGTATATCTACATCAGGTCCTACGCCGTCTAATATACGTCCACGTACATCGAGATCTCCCATTGCTGTTAAATTTCCCATAATCTGAGTATAATCATCCGAGAAAATTACTCCTGCTATGGTAACATCGCCTCCTAGAGACAGGTCTCCGCCGACTTCAACGTCATCTGCAACTGCAAGATCTCCATCATCATCAAATCCGCTAGACACTGTAAAACTTTCTGATGATGAAAATATTTCAATGTTACCATCTGAGATCTCTAAGGTATGATCGGACCCGCTGAAAACCGAACGGCCTCCAGATGCCTCAACGCGCAATTCTTTTTCAACAGTTAAATTACCACCTACAGAAAGATCATCAGAAAGCTGAAAACTTCCAACCAGGTCATTCCATCTTAAATATTCATCGCCGTCCGAATCCCGAAATGCTAAAGTCGGAGTATCTGAGGAATCATCAGAATCTATGGTAAACGAATCAGCTATTGTTCCTGCAATAGCTGAATCACCATACAAAAGACCTCCAACAGTTAAATCACCAGTAACTGTAAGTACTCCGTCTATATGAGTTTCATCATTCTCTCCTATGCCTCCTATTGACAATATAGCGCTCCCCCCCTGAAGCGGATTAATTATAAGATCACCGGGGGAATACATCTCGCCGCCGCTTACAGTTAAATCTTGCTCAATAGTAGTATCAGGAATAAGCGACAGCCCTTCATTTATTTCATCATCAATTCTATCAACAAATAAAGTATCCGTTACTGTTAGATCCCCTACTATTTTGCTTCCTTTGCCGGTAAAAATATATCCGCCTACTGTAACATCACCACCAACAGAAAGATCATGTAATATCTCAACATCTTGCTCAACAAACAAATCGCCGCTATCATCTGCCAAGTCTGATGGATCTGTGCTTCCAATATATAATCTACCACGGCTAAACCGCGACAAGCCCGTTCCTTCAACGCCAAGTTCTTCACTAACTGAAAGCTCTCCATTGATAGTGAGATCATCATCTATAACAACTTCACTGTCATCATCGCTAATACTTCCATCTTGCGCAATATTAAGCCCTGATGAAATAACCCTAAACGAATCTCCTGTATCATCTCCTATCCAAGTATCACCGGTAACGCTTAGATCTCCCGAATCTGAAATAACAACAGTATCCCCCGTTCCGAATGTACTTACTCCCCGAACACTTAATGTATCTGTTGCAGCATCACCTAGTTTGCTGCTTCCTGCAACCTGCAACCTTGCAATACCGCTTGTATTAGTCAAAAATAAAGTACCATCAGCAGTAATATCACCAATGTTGCTCATATCGCCGGTCGCCGATATATCCCAATCAGAAGAATTAATAACTACTTCTTGCGAGTTGTTTCCTATTGTAATCCGTCCAGTATCATCATCACGTATATCATCAACAAAAAGAGCATCTGTTACTGTAAGATCACCATTAATAAGTACGCCACGCGCTCCGGAAATCCGGCCCCCAACAGTAAGATCTTTTCCAATTGAAATATCTTTGCCAATTTCAACATCTCCTTCTACATATAAATCACCGGCATCATCTGCAACGTCAGTTGGATCGGTGCTTCCAACAATGACTCTCCCTTGACTAAACCTAGAAATTCCAGAGCCTTGTACTAATATTTCATCTTGAACGGTCAAGCTCCCTCCTAGAGAAAGATCATCGGAGAGTTCAATAGTACTTATAAAATCATTCCAACGTAGATACTCATCCCCGTCTGAATCCTCAAAAATTAAAGTCGGCGTGTCAGTTGAATCATCAAGATCAATCGTAAATGAATCAGCCGTCGTACCCAGCAACTCTAAAGTGGGAACATCTCCAGCTATGGATAAATTTCTGCTAATAGTAAGATCTCCGGCAATAACAACCGAATCATCCTCGCTTAAAACACCCAGAGTAATTACCCCCTTACCCCCTTGCTGTGGATTTATAAGCAAATTAGTGGATGAAAATAATTCTCCTCCGCTAATAGTTAGATCCGATTCAACAGTTACATCAGGAACAAATGAAAATCCGTATCCAACCTCATCTTCTATTCGATCAGTAAAGACAGTATCCGTTACCGTAAGATCCCCAATAATTCTTGTCGCTCCGTCCTCGCTGAAGATAAGACCATCTATACTCACATCCCCACCAACTGAAAGGTCTCTCCCAATCTCCACATCACCCCGGACATATAAATCACCAGCATCATCTGCCACATCCGAAGGAGTTCCCGAACCAATTTGAACCCTACCATCAGTAAAAGTACTCGCTCCGCTGCCATATGCTGTCAAATCTCCGGAAACAGAAAGATCAGCACCGATTCCTAGTTGATTAATGGTATCGCTTTCAATGAATGCCCCATTTGCAAATCTAATATCTGCTCCAACAGATGTAAGAGTAATGCCGGTATTACCATTAACTGAAAGATCTCCCGCCACACCGACATCAGGCCCTGATAAAGTAATAGCAAGAGCTGTAAGGCTATAAATATGACCGCCACCTAAAGTAAGATCTCCGCTCAATATAGTGTCAGTTGAACCAGTGCCAAGACGAATATTCCCAAATGCATCAAATGTGACATCTCCGCCCTCAGCAGTAATAGTCGGAGCGCCTGAAAAAGTAAGATCTGTATCAACTTTTCCTAAAAACGAAATAGTATCTAAAGGCCCATCACCCAAATCAACGCTTTCATTTAGAGAAGCATTACCATCCACATCTAATGTGGAACTAGTAAAAACTTCTCCTAATGGAGAAACAGTAAAACGGCCATTATTGACATCAATTCCATTATCTAGAACTCTAAAAAGCCCGGTTGTTGTTAATCCTCCACTTATGCTTAAGCTGTCAGTGAGAAAAAATTCATCAGCTAATAGGCTATAATAAAGACGTTCATCATTTATATCTCCAAAAATAAGTGCGATTTCATCAGGTGAGTTTTGCCACATATCAATAGTAAATGTATCAGCAGGTGTTCCAGCCTGTTCTTCCATAATTCCTATTATTAAACCAAGAACCGTAACAGTGCCGGTAACTGTCAGATTGCCATCCATAATATCGTCTGTATCACTTCTAATAAACTGCTCTCCTTCTAATCCATCCAGCATATCAGCATTCAACGCGTAAGGAGAACTGACGACTCTTTGCCGAGGAGTTAATTCCCCGTCGGTATATCCGACAGAATTTATAACTTCAATGCTTATCCAATACGGCTTGTTAAAATCAATATCTAATGTTTCAACTGCCCCGATTTCTAAATTAAATACTCCTTTATCCTTCTGAGTCAATAAAACATCATCATGCTGTTCTGTAAAAATGGGGGTTCCTCCCGTCTCCGTTTCATAAATGCGCACAATAAAAGAGAAAGTCCCGGTCTGGGCTTCACCAGTTAAAGACTTTGTCAACATTCCTTGATAATTGATACGGCGCGGAATATTTTGAGAATAAACATTGCCGGCATGAAAAATGAATAAAAGACAGAGAAGGGCAAAAAGACAGTATTTCAATAAAGAAACTTTTTGTTTCTTAATTACCTTGATAAATTTATGTTTGTCAGGCCACATTTTCATCTTGAATTTTACTATTTCCTTTTTTTTCAATTTCATCAAGATGCTCAAAGCTTGCCTTCGTTTTTATTTTGTTTGTGTTTCCAACTTCTGTTTTTTCAATTATTTTCTTAAACTCTTGATAAAGAAGAAAATCACTATTAACTTCATAATAAATAAGATTGGCCACTTTCGTTCTTCGGAGGAATCCGATTCTTAATAAATTAAGGAGTTCTCTTCTTATAGGAGTGAGCGGTTCACCGAAAATTTTGCTGATTTCACGTAAATAAAATTTTCTTTCTGGATTCTTAATGAATAAACGCATTAACTTTATACGTGTTTTGGAAGAAATAAATGAGTGAAGTATAACGCTATTCATAACTTACGTTTTTTAACGCCTCATAATTAGTAACTATGTTCTAAATTGTAGTACAGCGTATATATAAAAATAGTTTTTTTTATATCGTCTAAACTTTATAAAAATTAACTAAACTTAAAACGATGAAAACTATAAAACTTATAAGTATCGTCTATATTTTAATCTAACTTAACCTGATTTTTGTCTTTCTTAAAGTATAGCACAAAAATAAAAAAAGGCCTATTTTCGACAAAATTACTGCAAAAATAGACCTTTTTCTTTTATCCGTAAGTTAATAGGATTGCAAATAATGCTACCTTTAAGGGGCATTTACTTAATTCCTATTTGATATATATCCATATAATTAATGTAAAAAACTAAATTTACTTTTTTTCTCTAGAAATATAAGTCTTTAAATTTTAATTCCTTAAGGTTTTTCTTTTATATAACTATCCTCTATAGCTAAACAAAAAAAGTAATTAAGATTTGCTTAAATATAAACCATCACCTTCCATTAAGGAAAGTTTCTTATTCATATTCTGGATTAAACCGAGTGATACAAAATCTCTAATTTCCGTAACCTTAACTTTGGCAACAACTTGCCCATTTCGTTCTGCTATAAAAACATCATCTTTTTTAATTCCATCTACAACTCCTTTATTTATTACAACAAAATTATGTGCACGATTAATAGACATAATCTTTGCACTTTGCAAAGAGGAGGCTTTTTGTTGAATATTACTTTCTGTTAACGCTTTTCCCTCAATTACTTCTGCTCCCTTATCTTTAACAATAACGGCTGGAAGTTCTATAGTACCACGGGGCGTTTCCAATGCTGACTTTTTGCTCTCTTCTTGCTGGATTTGTGGTAATAATTGATCACTAATCTTTGAAAATGTTACCATTTGTTTATTTAACTTATTCGAAATATCCTCAAATTTCTGCCACCCGTTTTTTGTAACATTCGTATATTCAACAAATTTATCAGCTAAAAATTGTTTTAAATTTAAAGCGTCTTTATATTCAATCTCCAATTTGCTATGACGTTTTTGAAGTTCGGCAAATTTTTGCTCTAAATCCAGTAATGCCTGTATATTTTTTTCTTTCTCGGTCTTTGCTTTATGTAACTCTTCTCGCAAAGAGTTTTTTTCAATCTGAGCTTTCTCCATTTCGGAAAAGTATTGTTGTGTAATTTTTTCTTTCTCCCAATATAGCAAACCACTTATACCTATCATGGACAAAATACAAAGAACTACAATTATCCATATAAAAACACTTCCCTTTATAGTGTTACAGTAACTTGAATGCTTCATACCCATAATATTAAACTCCTTTTAATATTAAATTAGTCTTGTTAAATGACTATATTTATAAGGGCATTTATAAACACACTTACCTTCCAGTAAGATTTTTATTCCTTTATATTTTATAATAAAAACTTGTCTAAAATAATTAATAATGCAAAATAAAAAATTGTTGAAACTATTTTACCCTGAAAATATCAATTTTCCAACTTAAATTATTAATTTTCCTAATATTTTTTATTACAAGTATTGTGATAGAAAAATACAACTATCAAATTAAATTCTTATGAGGAATTTTTTATAATGAAAATAACATTATAAATGGAATGAAAATTCTTGAAATGATAATCTTGATTTGTTTAATATAAAAATAATTGAGAGGGAAAAATGTTTCTTAACTTAAACTCTACCGAGGTAAGTGCTACACAAAAAAATTTCTAATTAATATATTAACTTTAGTAAACCTGCTAAGCCTGTGTAAATATTTCCCTTACAACAGTCCCAACAACGCCTAAGGCAATTGAATTTTCACCAAAGGCAGAGGGAATTACCTTCACGATATTTCCTGCTTCTTCTATTGCCCATTCTTTAATCGCAGTTTTCATAGAATCTAATAAAATTGCGCCGCAATCTTCTATACCTCCACCTACAACTACAATCTCAGGATTAAGAAGATTAACGAGAAATGCTACTTTTCGTCCAAGATTTTTTCCTGCTTCTTCAATAATACGTATAGCCAATGGATCTTTATCTCGTGATGCTTTTATTATTTCCTTAATAGTAATTTTTTCAAAATCATTATTTACTATATCTTTCAAAGAAGATTTTTCGCCTGCCTTTAAAGCCTCACGTGCCATGTCGCACATACCCAAGTCCATTTCCCATCGTCCGAGATTCAGTGCGCTAGGCTTAAGAGATTCCTGATCTGACTTTGAAGGACTAAATATGCCAAGTTCTCCCGCCGCACCGCTTGCCCCGCGATAAACTTGGCCATCGATTAAAATCCCGATACCAACTCCGGAAAACATATAAATCATATTTCTAACATCCCTGTCCAATCCTAACCATTTTTCACCGAGCACTGCAGCATTTGCGTCATTTTCAGTAAAAGTTGGTATATTAAAATGTTTTTCAAAACTATCTTTAATTGACATACAAACAGACAAATCTTTACTTCCCAGGGCTCCAGGCCATCGAATTGTGCGGCCGCGTTCATCTATAATGCCAGGAACTGCTACCCCTATACCAACTACCTTTTCCTTTTCAACTCCGGATTTTTCAATAATTTCATCACACAATTTAATTAAATCCTGTATCATCTGCTCAGAATTTTCCGGCGCCTTTTCTCTTTTTATTTCATAAATAATATTTGTCCCTAAATCGACTAACAGCCCTACCATGCTCATCATATTCAACCCAAGACCAATAACATAAGCAGCATTGGGATTCAATTCAACTAAGACCGGCTTGCGTCCTCCTGTCGACTCATCAAGATCCCCTTCAATAACCAGCTCCTTTTTAATGTAATGATTAACATAATTAGAAACTGTAACGATATTAAACTCTGTTAATTTTGAAATATCCGTCCGTGAAATAGGACCGTTTTTACGAATAGCCTCTAAAATAGCGAGGTTCTTTCTTTCTTTGTCTGTTAACATCCGGTCTTTGAGGAGCGTTTGCTTAATCACTTTGGCACCCTCCTAATAATTTTTGTTTTTAAAAAAATATATTTTATTTGTGAGTGATAAGCTGAGCAGATTAATAAATCAACTCCCACAATATGCAAATAACACGCACGGCTATATACACTAAAAGCATATATAGCCCGCGTGCTAAAAATATAAACTATAAAAAAACCAAACAGTATTAATTTTTATTACTCACTCGAAACAGTAACCTGATCAATTAAAATTGATCCTACCTTTGGACTAGAATTAATATCATCAAAAACAATTACAAACTCATTCATGCTACTCCAATCCGAAATGGTTCTAAACTTTTCAAATGGAATAGAAACCTTCTGCCATTTATCAGTAATTCCGCTGATAATATAGGCTGCTGTTTTTTGATAATCTTTTAACTCTACTTTTATGCGCTTGGTAAATCCTTTTTCCGAATCACCTTTTACATAAAGATTTAAAGTATTATAATCCGAAAAATCCTCTCCTTCAAGCTTTGTCCAAAAACCGTTATAAGCTGGGCTGGGAGAATCAACATCATAGCTTAAACGTAAAGAATACCCATCAGGCTCGCCTGCAGCATCATCCCCATATTCAAAACTTATTTCACACCATTGGGTATCATCATTTGGGTCCTTATCCCATGCTCCAAAATCACCTCCGAGATTATTAGGCTTATCGCCTGTATCAAAATCAAGAATGACAAGTTCTTCTCCTACCTTAGCCGAAGCAAATATAGGCATATAACCAATTATTGCTATGGCAAGAATAAACCCTATAAAGATTTTCGTCTTCATAGCTTATACCTCCCTTTCTTTTTTGTTTTGCTTTTTTTTGTTTTCAGTTGTTAATTTTTTTTATTAATTATAATGAATACGCATCTTAATGCGCACGAGGAAAAAATTATTCAAAAAATATTTCCATCTCCAATAAATGTTTTGCGCTTTTCATAATTTGATCATTATGAAACCGGGTTTTAATAATATCACTTTTAAGAAAATTAACAATACTAATAAAAATCATCGTTTGGTCTAGAGTAAGATACCGATAACTTACCTTTTTATCTTTCAAAATAACTGAATCATAGAATCCATATTCCCCATATATATCATAAAACTCTAATAACTTTCGTATGTTTATTATAGCGTCTTCAAACATAATCCCAAGAGCAAGAAATGAAGCGTGAGGAGTAACAATCCCTGCGCATGTATATCCTTTAGCTCCCAGCTCCGGAACCCCAAATTCCCCATAGCTTCCCCATTTTTTTCCAGCAACCGAACAAGGTGAAAGTCCCCAAACTTTATATTTTTTTTCCTTCAAAGCATAATCTATGTGTATCTTCGTAGCAATAACATCATTTAATCCTAAACTTTTAGGCGCAACTTCTTTTTCGTTAACAACTAATGTCGGCATTAAAAATTCAAAGAGCGAACCACCCCAGCTAGGAACTATCTTTTTCCCTTTGTAAGTATAATATCCTTCGAAAACATTCTGATCTAAATATTTTTTTTCACTTCCTTCGGGAATTTGTGATTGCCAATCCCACTCCCGCGGCAGTGTTCTGTAAATTCTAAACCAATGCTCCTGAGGGACATCTCCTTTCCCTATGGCTATTAGACTCGCGATTCTTGCCTCTGTTGCAAGTAGCCCATAATGATATTTTGAAAGTTTTTTTTCTACATCATCATAGCCAAGCCGCAGTTGCCCTAAATCCTCATCATAAAATTTCTCAAAATCCATCTCTTTCAAAAGAGCGGAAGCGCGTTTTGCAATCTCTCCCTCAAATGCTTGACGAACAACAATAAGCCCGGTAGCTAACCACGCACAATCAACCGTAGAAACAAATTTACTTGTTTGCTTTAAAGTGGTTGTATTGTAATAATTATAATGAAAACCATTCCATCTAGGAAGATGTTCTAATGTTTTTAGACATTCATTAACTTTTCGAATAGCTTCATTTTTTCCGATCAAATTTAAATCATAAGCCCCGATACATGCTATCAAATATAAACCAACATTTGTGGGCGATGTATAATCTCCGATCCATTGTTCTTCATCAACTTTTATAGAATCTAGGGGCAAAAATGATTTTCTGTCAACAACATCGTTAATATTTTTCCAGGTATCTTGTGCTATTTCATACAATAATTCATTGTCGGTTTTCTGCAACAATAAGTTCTTCCGACTTTCATCTATTAAGATATCAGGAAAGCCAAAAAGATTATCTTTCAAAGAACTGAAATAAAGGTTCTCTCTGCCTACAAAAACTATCTCGTCGATACCAAAAACTCCTTTGGCAGGTGAGCCGTCATTTGAATGAATTATGATTTGAAAAGTTTTTAGGCTATTAAGATCAACCGCATTAAATAATTTTCGCGGGATAATAACTTCATGCCATTTTTTATCTTCAGGTAATGCAAAAGAAAAAATACTAAGAGGAATTGTTTTCTCATTGTCTTTATTATCAGCAAGTGAAATTTGTAAATATTCTATCGAAGATATGTCATCAAGCTTAATCCAAAAAGACAATGCTTTTGCATCGCTGACATCAAGCGCTTCTAATTCTGTTTGCCAAAATATTTTTTCCCCTGGATGAACAAAATAAGAAATCTCCAAAAACGACCCGGTAGAATTTAAAGCCCCTCCTTTTTTGTAAATACTCTTTATGCTATCAGGATGAACGGAGGAAAAGGAATTTTTGCCGCTTAATTGGTTTTCGTCAACTTTGTTAAAATTATCAACAATTTTTACCCGGCTTTTATCTTCTATATTTAAAATACTCCAAGGGCTTTCTTTTTTATAATATCTCTTTAGCTGCAGTGTCGTACATCCAAAAATTGATATTGTACAAACCACTGCCCCTATTAATGTTACAGCTTTCAATTTGTCAAAGAACTTAAAATTCATATATAGAAACCATTATTTAAGACGCTATTTAAAATTGTTTTATTCAAAAACTTAACCAAAATTATATATATCATAAAACGTAAATTATTACCCCATAATTGCTGTTACTTCAAATATTCTTTTTCTTCCTGAAGGAGCTACAATATTTTTGCTTTGCAACTTTCCGTCAACATAAAGCTCCCTAACCCCTTTATTAACTCCATTGGGATTTTTAACTGTAATAAAATAGTAGCTCCCGCGAAATAATCTTTTAGCTCTAAAACCCTTCCACTTTTTTGGAATACATGGATCAATGACCAATCCTTCCCTTGATGCACGTATACCACAAATCCAATTATAAGCCACTTTATTCATCCATGATCCAGAACCAGAATACCAAGTCCAACCACCTCTGCCGAAATTTTCAGAATCCGGTCCGTCAATATTACCAGGCGTCACATACGGCTCAACACAATAAAGGTCTGTTTTATGTGCGCGATAAATTGGACACATACTTTTGTATGCATCATAAGCTTTATCGCCATGTCCAATCATTGCAGCTGCCTGAACTGCCCAACACGCAGCATGTGTGTAAACCCCCCCGTTTTCTCTTACAGAAGGAGCATAACGCGACAAATATCCAATTGTTTTATCAAGCCTGTCATAACCAGGGGTAAATAATAACGGGCCGTATTCTCTGAACAAATATTTATAAACTGATTTCATTGCACGCTCGGCCCTCTCAGGAGTAGCAGTGCCAGATATAACTGCCCACGTTTGTGCATTAAGAAAGATTTTTCCACGCCTCTCGCTTTTGCTGCCTAGAGGCCTTCCATTATCTCTTGTGGCACGAATATACCAGTTGCCATCCCATCCATATTTATTAATGGCTTTTTTTAATTTCCTCGCGCGATCAGCGTATCTCTTAGCTCTTTTTCTATCTTTTTTTCTATCACATATGTAAACAAAACGAGTAAGAATACCATATAGGAAATGCCCGAGCCATATTGATTCCCCCTTCCAGCGAATGCCTACATGGCTCATTCCGTCGTTCCAATCTCCTTCGCCAATCAAAGGAAGTCCGCGCCCTGACCAACGTGATAAGACTTTATCTATAGCACGACAGCAATGGTCGTATAACGTTCCCAGCGCTACCGCTTTGCTATGTTTAGAATGAACAAATGGAATTTTTTGACTAAATATTGAAAAATCGTCGGTTTCATCAACATAATTCAGGCTCAATAAAACAAGCCAAAGTAAATCATCCGATATCTCAGTATGCGCACCAATGCCTGTGCCAGGATACCACCAATGATATACAGTCCCGTCAGGAAACTGCTGTTCTGCATGTTTAATTATCTGTTTTCGCGTCAACCGAGGATCAGACTCTAAAAAACAATTGCTGTCTTGTAATTGATCTCGAAATCCAATACCTCCACTGCACTGATAATATCCTGTTTTACCCCACATACGAGCAGATAGGGCCTGATAGCGATACCATTTGTTTGTCAAAATATTCATTGCTTCATCAGGAGTATCAATCCATGATTCTTCGGTTATCCGAGACCAAAAATCTTTGACCTTTTGCAGTTCCTTTTTAATCACTCCTGATTTTCTATACTTTTTGATAATAGGTGCAGCGTCTTTTAATTCCTCAATTCTTCCAAAAACAAAAATAAGTTCTTTAGTTTGATTTGAGTTTAAACTTAAATTTGCCTGTATAGAAAAACATGCGTCGCCCCATTTCTCAACTTTTCTTCTATTTTTAAGCTGCCCCCGAACGACAGCCTTCGGAGACTGAAGAGAGCCATACATTCCTAAAAAAGTTTCCTTGTCTCCATCAAAACCAGCAGGCTGTTTATTGAGAAGAGCCAAAAAGGAAGTAAGTGGCGTATCTTTTGCCCCTGTAGAAATAAAACCAGGTACAACGGCCATCCTTTTTTTACCGAGAATAGCTCCTAGTTCTTTATCTATATGAGTTTCAATAAAAGTTTTCTGAAACTCCCTATGTGTATCAGTGCCGTTACCTAAACACAGCTCTAAAAATGTAAAAAAGCTAAGATCCCTTTTTCTTTTTGTTTCATTTGTAACCTTAAGAATCCAAATCTCGCATGAATCATTCATCGGTACAAACATAAACTGTTCTGTTTTTATGCCGTTATAAACCGTACTAAACTTTGAATATCCTAATCCAAATCGAACCTCATAAAATTTATTTTCAACACATGTCGGCTTCCATGTTGTTGCCCAAATTTTTTTGTCATTATTATCTCTTATATAAATATATTTCCCATATTCATCTTTAATAAGATCCTGATGCCAAATATTAAGGCGGGCAAGTTGCGAATTTCCATACCAAGAAAATCCGCTGCCTGTTTGTGATACTATAAAACCGTAATTCTCATTGCAATTTACATTGACCCACGGCCGCGGAGTCTTTGGATCCGTTATGATATATTCACTGCCGTCATTACTAAAATATCCGTATTTGTTCTTGAACTTGCTTTTCTCTTTTATAATCTTTGCCGCCATGGACCTGCTTTCTTCTCTTTGTATGAAAAAATTAATTTATAAAATAATTCATTCCTTCTTTTGGAGCAATAAATTTACATCGTGTATAACCTTTTTCATAGCAACTTCGGCAGTCTCTTTCCCGTTCTTAACAAGGTCCAGGGCAGGAATTATATATCGTGCTTCTATCTCCCGCCAATTCGGATGAAATGGATCGTACACGGCAAACTTAACGGCATTATTTAACATCCCTTTATTTCGGGGAGGATCCGGATATGTTGCAAAGTGAGAACTCTCAGCAATCGAACGGCGGGCAGGCTGGGCAAGCCCCATTTCTGCTAACTTAATTTGCGCTTGAGGCGATGTTAATGCTTTAACTACTTCCCATGCTTCTTTTTTATGCTGCGATGATTTCAAAACTGCATATCCCGAACCACCTGTTCCAAATCTTCTAATTCCCTTATTATTTTTAGGAAACATAGCAACATCCCATCTAAAATCATAATTTCTTAAAGATGGGGTTTCCCAAATGCCTGAAAGAAACATTGCCAATCTTCCGTTTGAGAACATATAATCGACACCCATTCCTAAATTAGTTAAAGCAACAGGGGTTGGCATAACATGATACTTATTTATAAGATCAGAATAAAATTGAAGTCCTTCAATAGAAAGAGGCGAATCAAGAGTACAAACGGTCGGATTTTTGACATCGTCAACTAAAGACCCCCCATTACCATATATAAAATTTTGCCACGCCCATCCATAAAAACCATATCTAAGCACTTTTCCTCTTTCGTCTTTCTTTGTTAAGGCCTGTGCTTTATCCAATAAATCATCCCATGTCCAATCATCTGTTGGATAAGAAACTCCTGCTTCATCAAATATGTCTTTATTATAAAAAACACAAGCAAAGGGGGCTGTATCGCGGGGGATTGCATAAATCTTATTTTCCCGTGTGAATCTATCAACGACTTCAGGGAAAAAGTCATCAAGGTTAAACGAAGTATCATTATCAATAAATTCCGATAAATCAAATAAAACATTTTCAGTCGCAAATGTTACAAAATAATTGACCTCAGTACAAATAACATCAGGTGCAGCATTTCCTGCTATTCTTGTTAAAATTTTACTTACATAACCTCCATAAGGTGTATGCTCAAAACGCACTTTGATATCAGGATGAGACGATTCCCAATCTTTAATACATTCTGTAATAATCTCAATTTCTTCAGGGCTTCCCCAAAACGCAACCTTAACAAGCGTTACATCGTCTAGGTTTTGCTGCTCCATTATATTGCCCGAATTGCACCCAAGTACTCCGAGAATAAATGTAACAATCAAAAAACAAATTCCAAAAGACCTTATGCTTCTTATGCTTCGGTTAAAAGCAATCAATCTGTTTTCCATACTCGTTTACTTTTTGTTATTTCTTTAACCTCAGTCTTATACATGTCAAAAATTATTTCATCAGGCTCAAACCACAGTTTTATCTCTCTCTTAGCTTCTTTAGCATCACTGGAGGTATGTATTACATTTTCATAAACTCCTTTTGTCGTAATTCTCCCATATTTACCTCTTATAGAATCCGATTCCGCCTCCTCGGGATTTGTTGCCCCTGCTAGTTCACGTACCTTCTGAATCGCATTTTCACCATAATAAACCATTGCCAGCACTTTTCTTTTATGGTATTCCCCCATAATGTATTTAATTAATTCATTATAGAAGCTCTTTTCTCTAAGATGATAATAATGTTTTTCGGCTAATTCTTTTGTTACTCTTATGCATTTACATGCGGCAATTTCAAGCTTGGCTTCTGAAAGTTTTGTAATAATATTTCCTGTCAATGATTTTGTTATTCCATCTGGTTTTAAAAGAACTAAAGTTTGATTATTCATAATCTTACCTCTTTTACCATTTTTTTAATGAAAATTGGTATGGGATTATAACAATATAAGTAACTAAAGTCAATAATTTTAACCTCTTAAATACATATTAAAAGATTAAAAGGGGTGTAAAAACAAGGTGTATTAGGACCGCGTTGAGGTTATTAATGAATTTTAAATGTTTAAAAAATTGAATTATCCTCTTCTAATCAATTTTTACGCCCAAAACAGAAAGTATTCTATCCATCTCATCTAACGAGAAATACCTAATTTCTATTCTCCCTTTGCTCTTTCCAGCAAATATTCTAACTTTGCTTCCCAGTTTATCTTCTAGCTTTCTTTCTAAATCAACTATCTGTGCATCAATTTTTCTTAATCTTTTTGCAGGCCTGCGTTGATATCCTTTTCTTTTAATTATATCTTCTACCTGTCTTACAGATAGATCCTCCTCAATAATTCTCTTTGCGAGTTTTATCTGGTATTCCTCCGTTGGTATAGAAAGCAATGAACGGGCATGCCCTTTGCTAATTCTTTTTTCTACTACTAATGTTAATACTACACGTGGTAAATTCAATAATCTCAATGTGTTAACAATTGTCGTTCTGTTTTTTCCAACCTTTACAGCAATTTCACTGTGCGACAATCCTCTTTCTTGTAACTTTAAATACGCTTCAGCTTCTTCTATCGGATTTAAGTCTTCTCTCTGAATATTTTCAATTAATGCAGTCTCTAAAAGCTCATCAGTAGCAATATCTTTTACAATTGCAGGAATTCTTTCCAATCCTATTTTTTTTGCAGCATTTAATCTTCTTTCGCCACATATCAACTCATATTTTCCTTCCTGCTCCTCTTTTACTAAAATAGGCTGTATTATTCCTCTTTCTTTTATTGACGCAGCAAGCTCATTAATTGAATCTTCTTTAATTAAATGACGTGGTTGATCGTGATTTGGAAAAATATTTTCAATCCTTAATTCTATAATTCCTTCTTTTGCTTTTATATTATCTTCCGCTTTTTCATTTATTACATTTACATAACTCTCTGGTATTAAAGCATTTAGCCCTTTGCCTAAAACGTTTTTTTTCATTTTATTCCTCCACTTTTTCTATAATGTTATCGGAAACATTTTTTAAATCATAATTATTAAGAACATTTTCATCCTTATCTTCTTTTTGATAATTATAAGGAATGTTTTGTCTGTCTAAAAACTCTTCGGTTAGGAGTCTATAATTAAATGCACCTCTAGAATTTGGCGCATACAGAATAGCCGGTTTTCCAAATCCGGGTGCCTCACTTAGTTTTATAGATCTTGGTATTATAGCTGCAAAAACTTTCTCCTGAAAAAAATCTTTTACTTCATTTATAACTTGTTCTGTTAAATTAGTTCTAAAATCTGCCATTGTCATCATAACACCATAAAGTTCTAAGTTATTATTCAATCTTTCTTTAACTAAATTAAACGTATTTATTAATTGCCCTAATCCTTCGAGTGCATAATATTCACATTGCAATGGTATTATTAACCTATTTGCAGCTGTCAATGCATTTATTGTTAATAGGCCTAATGAAGGCGGACAATCAATAAGTATAAAATCATAATTTTCAACTACCTGATTTAAAATATTCTTTAGGTAATATTCCCTATTTGAAAAACTAATAATTTCAATTTCAAGACCTGCCAAGTGAGCATTAGAAGGAACTAAATCTACATTTTGAATTACTTGCTTAATAATAGTTTGTTCAATAGGTTTATTTTGTATAATATTTTCATAAATTGTTGATGCACAAGTATTTTTATCAACCCCAAAACCACTTGTAGCATTACCTTGGGGATCAGTATCTACTATCAAAATCTTAAATCCTAGTTGAGCTAAACACGCTCCAAGGTTTATAACAGTTGTGGTCTTTCCAACTCCACCTTTTTGGTTACAAAATACATATATATTATTTTTAGTATTCACAACAATCTCCTCATTTTTTTACTTAACATTAAGGTTAAAAAGTTGTTAATAATGAACATATTATAAAAAGAATTAACTTAAATTGCAAGAATATAGTTTCACGTGAAACACATCTTTATTTAAATTATCGTAAATCTATTTTTTTTACTTTAGCTTTATTATTTAATACAATTTTTTACATCAATATACTAAGTCAAGAAATTATATTTTTAAAATAAATGCACATTCTATTAAGTAAAACTTTCATAGCTTAATTACAATTTTCAATTATTATGTGTGTGATTCATGCTGGCTGGAAATTTTTTGAGATTGGTCAGCTGCTTACATATTTTTTCTTATTTATTAAAAATAAAGGGTCAGAAAAATGAAAAATTATATTATACCTGTTTCACGTGAAACAGGTATAATCTTGGTTACTTTATTTTTTTCATTATTAATTGGTGTGCTATAGTAAGAACATTATTAACAAGCCAATAAAGAACAAGTCCTGAAGGAAGATTATAAAACATAACTCCAAAAACAATAGGCATAATTAGCATAATTTTTTCTTGTTCTTTGGATGAAGCAGACGGGGTTAATTTTTGTTGCCATACCATTGATCCCATCATTAACAAAGGTAATAAATTAAAAGAATCGCCTAATATTGGTATATTAAATGGGAATGGAAACATTTTGTCTGGCTCAGATAAATCTTTAATCCACCATATAAAATTTGCTCTTCTTAATTCAACAGATCTTGATAGAGTTTGATACAATGCAATAAATATTGGCATCTGGAATAAAATAGGGAGGCATCCTCCAAACGGATTTGCTTTATGCTTTTTGTATAATTCCATCACCTCTCTATTAAGTTGCTGTGGATTTTCTTTATGTTTCTCTTGCAGGGCTTTCATTTGGGGTTGCAGCTCTTGCATCTTTCTCATTGATTCAAAACTTTTATGAGTCAGGGGAGAAAGCAATATTTTTATAAGTACCGTTAAAATTATAATTGAGAATCCATAATTATGGCATAATTTATAAAAGAAATTCAGTATAATTAACAAAAATACTTTTAGTCCACCTAGAAAACCCCTAGAAATAATATCCTCAAATCCTTCGTTGTATTTTTTTAGAATATTATGTTCTTTTGGCCCTGTAATTAAAAATGAGTTTTTATTTATAGATTCCTGAGGTTTTAAACTAAAATTTATTGATTGTATATAACTGTTTATTGTAGAATCATTTATGGCAACTACTCTGGCTTGGCTAATATCATATTCAGGCTTTATAATTACAGTAAAATATTTATCTTCTAATGCTAACCAATCAACTTTATCTTGAAACAAAAATCCATCTTTTATAATTTTATTTAGCTTGGTTGAGGTAAGTTTATTATACGATTTTATGGTAGTATTTACCATATGCTTGTCGTATCTATTTTTTATTTCATAATCCAATGCTGAACAAAATTCGACATTTATATTTCTTGTTTCATTCGATAAATTTTTTATTACTGTTTTTATATTAATTTTATAACTGTCTTTTTCTAATGAAAATTTCTTTAATATTTTTAAACCCAAAATAGAAGGGGATTCATATATAATTTCATCTTCTAAGGTAGAATCAATATTTCTGTATGTTATTGATTTGAAATCATTTATAAATCCTCCATCAGCAACTCCTATTCGTAAAAATCCTATTAGATCACTTGCATGATCATGGGAAAAATTATATAGAGATAATAATTTATCATTACCATTTTCAAGTAAATAATCTCTTAAATATACTGCCTTAATCGCAGCTCCTATGTTTGTAAATTCAACAATCAACTTTTTATTTTGTAATGTTGAAATTTCTTCATTTATTTTTTCCTCTTTAATTTTTCTAGTCTCAAGAATTAATTCCTCTTCTTTATTTGAAGTAGCAACAACAACACTATCTGTAGATGTTTTTGAGCTTGATTTAGATATTAATTTCAAATATTTTGGATATGTAAAAATAATTAAAAATGATATTAAAAATGCTATCAATAATCTTTTATCCATAACTTTCCTTATATCCTTTATTCCTTAACTTATTTATTTTCATTAGTTTGTATTA
>CAZLCT010000046.1:0-19599 GCA_964558015.1 uncultured bacterium
TTTATTTTCATTAGTTTGTATTAATATTATGAACCGGGTCATACCCACCTTTACAAAATGGGTTACACCTTATAATCCTCTTAAATGATTTCCAAATTCCCCGTAAAACTCCAAAAGATTTTATTGCTTCTATAGAGTAATCAGCACAAGATGGATAAAATCTACATACATTTCCTAAATAAGGCGATAAATATTTTATATATTTATTTAATAAAAATAAAATTATTTTTTTTATCATTTGATACTTATTTTATCAAATAATTTTTTTATTTCTTTATAATAATCATTATCTTTTATATCAGGTATCTTTTTAACAAACAACAAAAAATCATACCCTTCATTAAGATGAATATTATTTTTTCTAAAAAATTCTCGCGCCATACGTTTAAAACGGTTCCTTTTTACAGCCTTCTTAAATATATTCTTTTTTATTATTATGCCTAACCTATTATATATCATTATTTTATTATTGTCATCTGACTTGCTTTCTCTTTTTAAAATACTTAAAGATAACCATGAATTTTCTACAGTTTTTCCATGATTTAAGACATAGTACAACTGGGAAGATTTTGTTATGCGGTTTACTTTTGAAAATGTAATCACTTTGGCAGGAGCCTTTTATTGACGAGGCTATGGTATTAATTTCTTTCGTTTTTTTCTACGCCTTCGCGCCAGAACTCTTCTACCGCCTCGGGTTGATTTTCTTTTCAAAAATCCGTGTGTTGTTTTTCGTTTTCTTTTTGATGGTTGAAATGTTCTTTTCATTGCGAGTGGATTATAACAAAATTGTTGTTTTAGTCAATAAAAAATAAACCTTTTTCTATACTTTAACATCTAATTATCACACAATATGTTATTCTCTTGATAATTGAATACTTATTTGCTATAATCCTTTTTTTTAATAAATTATATTTCTTAATTTTATCAGTGTTGACAACTTGTTGATAATTGATTAATTTATTGTTATTTCTATATTTACATCACTTTAAATTTAATAATTTTAGGTTTTTTTATGATAAACAATGAGTACATAGAAAATAAAGAACTGCTTTGGAAAAATGCTCTTGAAAATATTAAAAAAGAATTAAGCGAACAAACTTTTAAAACATGGATTGATCCTGTCACAATTTATAGTTTTGAAAAAAATACCATAACATTAAACATCCCTAATTCTTTTTTCGGGTCCTGGCTGCGCGAACACTATCAAGATCTTATCACAAGCTCATGCGCTATCCTTATCGGGAAAAAACCACAAATCAAATACCATATTCAAGAAGAAGAACAGCCTGCGCCTAAAGATATCGCTAAAGAAATCAATCAAGATAAAATCAAATCAACTCTAAATTCCTCAAAAAAATTACTTTCTTCAAAATATACATTTGATACATTCGTCGTAGGTTCATCCAGCCGTTTTGCACATGCTGCTTCAATAGCAGTAAGTGAATCGCCGGCAAAAAAATATAACCCTCTTTTTATCTACGGCCAGGTTGGTTTAGGTAAAACACACCTCCTGCAAGCAATTTCTTTTGAAGCACAAAAGATTAACCCTAAAATAAAAACTCTTTATATTTCAAGCGAGAAGTTTACAAATTTATTAATAAGCGCTATACAAACCAGGTCAACCATGGAATTTAGAAAAAAATTCAGAAGTGTTGATATCCTATTAATTGACGATATTCACTTTATAGCGGGGAAAGAAGCAACACAGGAAGAATTTTTTCACACATTTAATGATTTATACGATACACAAAAGCAAATCGTTTTAACGAGCGACCGGGCACCAAAATATATTCCAGGGCTGGAAGAAAGACTAATCTCACGTTTCGAATGGGGTTTGATAACAGACATTCAGCCACCTGATTTTGAAACACGTGTAGCTATTTTAAAGAAAAAAATGGAAAGAGAAACAGTAATTGTTCCTGATGAAGTTTGTTATTATATTGCCGATAATATAAAATCGAATATTAGAGAGCTTGAAGGTGCTTTAATAAGGGTCGTTGCATATTCGTCTCTAATCGGTCATCCTATTAATATGGATCTTGCAAAAAATGTTTTAAAAGATACCTTTACTGAAGAACAAAGCAAAATTACAATCGACCTTATTCAACAAAAGACAGCTGAATATTTTAATATTAAGCTTTCTGATATGAGGACAAAAAAAAGAAGCAAAAGTATTGCTTATCCTCGGCAAATTGCAATGTCACTTGTCCGCAGTATGACAGACCATTCTCTTCCTGAAATTGGAGAGTATTTTGGTGGGAGGGACCATACAACTGTTTTACATGCTATAACAAAAATTGACAAAAAACTGTCCACAGACAATAAAACAAAAAAAGAAATAGAAGAGATAAAAGAAAATATAAAAAGGGGATAACCTGTTAATTGTTTGTTCTTTAAATCAACAAATTAAATGATAATGTTTTTTTTAAAAAAATCTGTTAATAACTAAAGTGTTTTAATAACACCTTTTTCTTTTTTTAATCCTTTGTTTTATAATGATTTAAATTTTTATTCACATAATCAACAAACTTACTACTATTTCTTTTATTTATTAAATATTATAGTTATAATAAGATGTTAAATTTAAAAATGGAGCAATTATATGAAAATAAAAGTAAAAAAAGATATTTTAATAAAAGGCCTTAGTAAGGTAATTACATCTATAAACCCAAGGAGTACATTACCCATTTTATCTAACCTTTTAATAGAAACAATCGATAAAAATCGACTTAAAATAACGGGTACAGACCTTGAAATTGGTATTATACATACAATAGATGCGGATATAATAGAAGAAGGGAATATAACTATACCAGCAAAAAAATTTAACGATATTGTCAGAGAGTCACCAGAAGAGGATATAGAAATTACAGTAACAAAAAATAATTCAATAACAATAAAATGCGGCAAAGCATTTTTTAAGTTAATGGGACTTCCACAAGACGATTATCCTAAATTTCCAAAGTTTTCTCTAGAAAATGCATCAGTACTTAAACAGGAGACATTAAAAGAATGTATTGATTTAACATTATTTGCTATATCAACAGATGAAACACGTTACGTACTTAACGGCGCTCTGGTTATCATTAAAAACAAAGAACTAAAGATGATAGCGACAGATGGACGCCGATTAGCTATTATCCAAAAGGGTATAGATATAAATAAATCTTTTAGTTTAGAGGCAATTATTCCTACAAAAGCATTACATGAGGTCAATAGAAATATACAGAATGAAGAGAAAGTACATATTGTAGAGTTAAGCAACCAAATTGTTTTTCATATTAATAATACAACAATTATTTCACGTTTAATTGAAGGACATTATCCAAATTATGAACAAGTTATACCTAAGGAAGAAAACATAATAGTTAAAATAAAAAGAGGAAAAATGCTTTCGGCAATAAGAAGGGTTTCATTATTAACATCTTTAGAATCACAGGCTATAAAACTTGATGTAATTAAGACAAATAAAATGATTCTTTCATCACGTTCACCAAACCTAGGAGAATCGAAAGAAGAAATTGATATAGAGATTATAAAGGGAAATGAAGTTACGATAGGATTTAATCCTACATATTTAATTGATGTTCTTAAAAATTTAGAAATAGAAGACATTATGTTATATCTAATAAGTCCAGAAAAACCAGGGGTTATTCGTGGACATGAGGGATATTTATATATTATTATGCCGATGCAGATAGGATAAAAATGGAACACATTAAAGATATCCTTACTGAGGTTATACAAAAGTTAGAAAAAAGAGAGAAGACGGATTCAGGAAAGATTATTAATATATGGAGGAGAATTGTTGGAGAAAAAATAGCGTCACACACTAAGCCTTATAAGTTTGTTAAAAATACTTTATACGTATATGTTGATGAATCTACCTGGGTATATGAGTTGAGCCAGAAATATAAGAACAATTTAATTGTAAGATTGAACAATGAAATAGACAAGCAGAAGATTAGAGATATATATTTTCGTGTGGGAAACATTCATTGATGTCTTATGAATAAGGAGTGGAGAATGGCAAAGAAGAAAAAGGCTAAAAAGGATACAAATAAGAAGAAGAACGAAAAGAGCCCGCGAGAGGAAAAAACGAAAAAGAAGGGTTTACCTATAACGGGAAAGAAAGAAAAATATGATGCAACAAGCATTCAGGTTCTAGAGGGCATAGAAGCTGTTCGCAGAAGGCCGGCAATGTATATTGGAGATACATCAACTCGCGGCTTACATCATTTAGTATATGAAGCAGTAGATAACGCAATTGATGAAGCCCTTGCTGGGGTTTGTGACAAAATAGAAGTTTGCATTTCAGCGAATGAGAGTATTTCAATTGAGGATAATGGAAGGGGCATTCCTATAGAACAGCATAAGACAGAGAAAAAGTCCGCTCTTGAAGTTGTAATGACAACGTTACATGCAGGAGGAAAGTTTGACAAAAGAGCTTATGTTATATCCGGAGGACTTCATGGTGTAGGTATTTCAGTAGTAAATGCGCTTTCAGAGTGGTGTGAAGTAGAAGTCCGCAGAGACGGTAAGATTTATCATCAGAAATATGTTAAAG
Organism: uncultured bacterium; assembly: GCA_964558015.1. Taxonomy (GTDB): domain Bacteria; phylum Omnitrophota; class Omnitrophia; order JAHJGZ01; family JAHJGZ01; genus CAZLCT01. The sequence goes on from CAZLCT010000046.1 coordinate 4,568, forward strand.
GGAAAGCAAAATCTAAAGTAACAGTAGTCGGTAAATCTAAACATACAGGAACGACTGTTACTTTTAAGCCTGATGCATCTATTTTCGAAACGGTAATTTTTAGTTTTGATATTTTATCAAAGCGTTTACGCGAGCTGGCATTTTTGAATAAAGGAATTGAAATTATTGTCAGAGATGAAAGGAAGAAAGACAAAGAGCATGTATTTAAATACAAGAACGGAATTTCAGAGTTCGTTCAGTATATTAATAAGAACAAAAATGTTCTGCATAATAAAATTATTTATTGTGAAAGAGAGCGGGATAGCATAAAAGTTGAGTTTGCCTTACAATATAATGACGGCTATTCGAGCAGTGAGATATTTTCTTTTGCAAATAACATTAATACACAGGAAGGAGGTACTCATCTAAGCGGTTTTCGCACGGCCTTGACTCGTTCGGCAAATCAATATGCAAAGAATAAAAATTTATTAAAAGGACTTTCTGGCAATCTTGGAGGTACAGATCTTACCGAGGGGCTTGCGGCAGTTATAAGCGTAAAACTTCCTTTCCCGCAGTTTGAAGGTCAAACCAAAACAAAGTTAGGCAATAGCGAGGTTGAAGGGATTGTATCTTCTGTTACTTATGAGGCTTTAACAGACTTTTATGAAAAACATCCCTCCGTAGGAAATAAAATAATTGATAAAGCAGTACAAGCATTACGTGCGCGCGAGGCTGCGCGTAAGGCACGTGACTTGGTCAGGCGTAAAGGGGCCTTGGAAGGAAGTTCATTGCCTGGGAAACTTGCTGACTGTTCCGAGCGAAATCCGGAACTTAGTGAAATATATCTGGTCGAGGGAGATTCTGCTGGAGGGTCAGCAAAACAGGGAAGGGACCGCCGCTTCCAAGCAATCCTGCCGCTTAGGGGAAAAATTTTAAATGTTGAGAAGGCACGTTTGGACAGAATCCTTTCGAACGAAGAGATAAGAACGATAATCACTGCCATTGGGACGGGCGTCGGAGAAGAACAATTTGATATTTCAAAATCGCGGTATAAAAAAGTTATCATTATGACAGATGCCGATGTTGACGGTTCTCATATAAAAACGTTACTTCTTACTTTTTTTTATCGGCAGATGAAAGATTTAATTGAAAACGGATATATTTATATCGCACAACCCCCGTTGTATAAAATTAAAAAAGGAAAAAGGGAAGAATATATAGATACAGAAGAAAAATTAAACAGCATTTTACTTGATTTAGGAATTGAAGGCCTAGAGCTTACTTTGGCAAACAAAAAGGCTCAATTTAAAGATAAAGAAATAAAGACGCTTCTTGATATAATCTCTGAAATATTGCGCATAGAAAATTTTATAGAAAAACGAGGGCTTAGCTTTAATAAGTATTTAGAAGCATATGATTCTAAAAAGAAACAGTTCCCGTGTTATTATATTTGCGTAGATGAAGAGGATATGTTTTTTTATTCTGATAAAGAGTTGGCCTCTTTTGTTAAAAAGAAAGAGAAAGAAAAGGGTGAAGATATAACCCTTTCTATGAAACATGGATTTAATGCCGAAGGAGAGACTTTACATGTTATTGAAATTTTAGAGTCACACGAGCTAGAAAAAATTATGAGTCGGCTTAGTAAGTTTAACTTTTCTATAAATGATTACATATCTGATGATAAAAATATATTAGATATACGATTTGATGGGAAAAAAGAAAAAATTAAAATCACTTCATTAAAGGAATTAATTGAAACGGTACGCAACAACGGGAAAGAAGGATTAGTAATACAGAGATATAAAGGATTAGGGGAAATGAATCCCGAACAGTTATGGGAGACAACCATGGATCCTGAAAAAAGAAGAATTTTACAAGTTACGCTGGAAGATGCTGTTGAGGCTGATGAAATATTTAGCGTGCTTATGGGAGATCATGTTGAATCAAGGCGGCAATTTATTGAAAGATTCGCTAAATCAGTACGAAATCTTGATGTATAACTAAAACCTATAATAGAAAGGACGTTATTATGATGAGAATTCATACGAAAGCACTTGCCATTAGTAGCGGTATTGTTTTTGGCCTTATTGTATGCTTAAAAACGTTAGCTGGTATGTATCTTGGATATGGAATGGAGTGCTTAAAGATTTTTCAGTCTATCTATCCAGGATATAGTATTTCTGTTGTCGGTAGCATTATCGGATTGGTTTATGGTTTTTTAAGCGGTGCCATAGTTGTTGGTCTTATAGGTTGGATATATAACAGAATTTTTGTCAGGATGTAACATTAGAAAAAGAGAAGGATTTTAATTTATGTATACGTTAAACGAGAAAATTATTCCGGTTCCTATTGAAGACGAGATGAAACACTCATACATTGATTATGCGATGAGTGTAATTGTTGGCCGGGCGTTACCCGATGTGAGAGACGGCCTCAAACCAGTGCATAGACGTATACTCTATGCAATGAACGAGCTTAATTTGGTTCATAATAAACCGTATAAAAAATCGGCCCGTATTGTAGGTGAAGTCTTAGGTAAATACCATCCTCATGGAGATGTTGCTGTTTATGATTCTATTGTACGTATGGTTCAGTCTTTTTCTTTACGTCATCCTCTCATTGATGGGCAGGGAAATTTTGGTTCTATTGATGGTGACAGCGCAGCAGCAATGAGATATACCGAAGCTCGTCTTGCCGCAATTTCTGCTGAAGTATTACGCGACATTGATAAAGATACAATTGATTTTGTTCCTAATTTTGATGAAAGCTTACAGGAACCGGTTGTATTGCCGTGTAATCTGCCGAATTTACTTGTTAATGGTTCAAGCGGTATTGCTGTCGGAATGGCAACCAATATTCCTCCGCATAACCTCAGAGAGGTTATAGATGGGGTTATTGCTTTGATTGAGGACGATGAGATTACGATAAAAAAACTTATGAAGCATATTAAAGGACCTGATTTTCCGACCAAAGGGTTAATCTGCGGATACGAAGGAATTATATCAGCCTATGAAACAGGTCGCGGCAGAATAATTATGCGCGGTCGCGTTGGTATTGAAACACGAAAGGGTGGAAGAGAATCAATTATTATTACTGAAATTCCGTATCAGGTTAATAAGTCAAATTTAATTGAGGCTATTGCAAGGCTTGTTGAAAATAAAAAGGTAGAAGGTATTTACGATATTAGGGATGAATCTGACCGTGAAGGCATGCGAATAGTTATTGATTTAAGAAAAGATCAAAACGTTCAGATTATAATAAATCAGCTGTATAAACATACCCAGCTTCAAGAAACATTTGGCGTTATTTTGCTAGCCCTTGTTGACAACCAACCTGAGGTGCTTAACTTAAAACAGATGTTGGGTTATTTTATTGATCATCGCGTGGATGTTGTTACGCGACGGACACAGTTTGAACTCGCAAAGGCAGAAAAAAGGGCACATATTCTAGAAGGTTTTAAAATAGCCTTTGCACATCTTGATAAGATTATAAAAACAATCCGTTCTTCGAAAACAGTTGAAATAGCACGCAATGCATTAATGAAGAATTTTAAGTTGTCACAGTTGCAGGCCCAGGCTATTTTAGAAATGCAGTTGCAAAGATTAGCTGCGCTAGAGAGGGAAAAGATTGAGAAAGAATATCTCGAACTAATTAAAAAGATTGAATATCTAAAGTCTTTATTAGCAAGCAGAAAGAAGCTTTTGGGTGTCATCAAAGAAGAATTATTAGCCGTAAAAAAGAAGTTCGGCGAAGATCGTGGGACAGATATTGTTGCAAAAGAAGAAGAAATTGAGATAGAAGACTTAATACAACAGGAAGATATGATAATTACATTGAGTCATCAGGGGTATGTAAAGAGAATTCCTGTCTCAATGTATAGGAGCCAAAGAAGAGGCGGGCGTGGAGTAACCGGAGCCGGCGTCAGGGAAGAGGACTATATAGAAAATTTGTTCCTTGCCTCGACTCATGATTATCTTTTGTTTTTTACTAATAAAGGAAAAGTATTTTGGCGAAAGACATATGAAATACCTCAAGCATCAAGACAGGCACAGGGGCGAGCCATCGTTAATTTATTAAATTTACAGTCTGATGAAAAAGTTACAAGCTTGATTAAGATAAGAGAATTTGAAGAAGATAAATTTTTGTTCATGGCGACACGGAATGGTGTTGTAAAGAAAACAAATTTAACAGCATATTCTCATCCCCGCTCCAGCGGCATAGTCGCATTAAAACTTAAAGGGAATGACCAGCTAGTTTCTTGTATGATTACTGATGGAACAAAGGAAGTGTTTTTAGCGACAAGCAAAGGAAAGGCCATACGTTTTTCCGAGAAAGATATTAGAGAAATGGGTAGAACGGCGTCCGGAGTCCGGGGAATAAAACTTTCTAAAGGAGATGCAGTTATAGCTATGGCGATTGTTGAGAAAGAAGCTACTGTGCTTTCGGCAACATTACACGGCTATGGGAAGAAAACTACCTTTAAAGAATATCGACTTCAAGCACGGGGTGGTAGCGGAGTCGCCAATCTCAAGACGACAAATAAAACGGGCAATGTTATCGGAGTGGTTACTGTCGGCGAAGACGATGAAATAATTTTAGCAACATCCGGCGGAATGATCGTTCGTTCAGCCGTGAAGGGGATCCGAACATCTGGCCGGAATACGCAGGGAGTGAGATTAGTAAGCTTAAAAGAAAATGATAAAGTATCTTCTATTGCTAGGGTGTTAATAAAAGAAGAAGAGGATGTTGAACAATAATATTTCTAAATCAAGGAATAGGATGTGTTAGATTTAAAGTATATTCGAGATAATATAACTACCGTTAAAACAGTTGCTCGCAATAAAAATTGTAGCGTTGGCTTTGATCATTTGTTAAAACTTGATATTAAGAGAAGGGAGCTTATCCAACGAGTCGAAGAATTTCGGGCAAAACAAAATATGTTTAACGATGAGATTGCTCAGGCAAAAAAGAACGGTAAAAGCGTTTCATATAAGGTTTCAGAACTAAGGATTCTTTCTCAAAAAATAAAAAATATTGACGCGAAAGTCTCAGAGATTAATAACGAGCTTTTAAACATTTTGGTGACAGTCCCTAACATATATCATCCATCTGTTCCTATAGGTAACGACAAAGATAATAAAATAGTACGAGAATGGGGTACGCCAACCAGATTTAATTTTGATGCCAAGGACCATCTTACGCTTGGAGAATCTTTAGGCTATATAGATGTTCCCTGCGCCTCAAAGATAACCGGCAGCGGTTTTGTATTATTCAAAGGATTCGGAGCCCGGCTTGAGAGGGCTCTTATAAATTTTATGATTGATTTTCATACGAAGAAACATAATTACGCGGAAGTATCCCCGCCTTTTTTAGTCAATAGAGTATCTATGCTAGGCACAGGACAACTGCCAAAGTTGGAAGATGATATGTATATGTTAAAAGATGACGATCTTTTTCTTGTACCTACAGCAGAAGTGCCTGTGACTAATATGCACCGTAATGAAATTTTAAAGGAAGAGGCTCTTCCTATTAAATATGTTTCTTATACGCCGTGCTTCCGTCGTGAGGCCGGTTCATACGGTAAAGACACTAAAGGTTTATCGCGCGTTCATCAGTTTGATAAAGTTGAGCTGGTTAAATTTGTCAAACCAGAAAATTCATACGACGAACTTGAATCATTAGTAAATGATGCCGAAGAGATATTACAAGCGTTAAAATTGCCTTACCGTGTTGTTTTGCTTGCAAGCGGTGAATTAAGTTTTGCCGCAAGCAAATGTTATGACTTAGAAGTGTGGGCGCCAGGCACTAAGAAATGGTATGAAGTTTCAAGTTGTAGTGCCTACGCAGACTTTCAAGCACGACGGGCGAATATTAAATTTCGTGATAAAACAACAAAAAAGGCACAATTCGTTCATACATTGAATGGTTCCGGCGTAGCATTAGCGCGATTATTTCTATGCATTCTTGAGAACGGACAAAAGGAAGACGGCACTGTAGAAATACCAGAGGTTCTTAAACCTTATATTTCTACTCCTTAGATAATAAAAATAATTTTTTATATTAAAATGTATAGTTAATACCTGCTGCCGAGCGGGATATTCAATAATATATAGAACATAATACTTTTCGAGTATTATACCCGTGGGATTGAACATCCGAATTTTATTTAAGAATATTATTGGTCTATTGCTCCTTCCGATTACTGTAGTTTGCACTGCTTCTTTCGTTTCTGTTTTAATTACTGTTAGATGGCATATATATCCAAACCACCTTTTAATAATCGGATTTATTGTTTATCTTATTCTACATTTTCTGAATAAGAAAAAATCATTTTCTTATGTCTTAGGCCATGAAATATCGCATGCTGTAACATCTATTTTTTTTGGCGGAAAACTTCTCTCGATATTTGTCTCCCATAAAAATGGTAGTGTAAGTACGACAAAAGACAATTTTGTTATTAGCCTTATTCCATATTGTGTTCCTTTTTATGCTTTGCTATTATCTGTTTTTTATTATGGATTAAGTATATTTATTAATACCCGCTCCTTTTTTCCTTTTTTCCTTTTTTTATTAGGTTTTTCTCTGTCTCATCATTTAATGCTTACTATTCACTATATAAAATTGGGACAAAATGATATATCATCTCACGGCAGATTGTTTAGTTTTTCTATTATATTATTATCAAATGTTTTTATTATTGCCTTCATATTGGGCCTTTTTATACAACAATTGCCGTTTATTTCTTTTTTGCAGAAGTCAATAGAATCAAGCAAGGCATTATTTAGCGATATGTTTTACTATAATCATTGACAAGAAAAGGAGATAGGTGTTATAGTATCGCCCAATTATTAAAGAGGAAAAAAGCAAGAACAACTATTGTTTAACACTTTTATTCGTTGTAAAATACATTAATTATGGAGAGGTGCCTGAGAGGCCGATAGGAGCCGCCTGCTAAGCGGTTGTGGGGCCAAAAGTTCCACCCAGGGTTCTCCGCCACAGGACGTGGCGGATCCGACGCATTCTGGATGAAGTCGATGCATTCATCCGCCACGTCAACACATCCATGTGTGTGGCGGATCAACCGCATCGTGCGGCGGAGAATCCCTAAGAAAAAAAGTTTTAGTACTTAATATATATTTGAGATTAAATAATAAGTTATGGAGAGGTGCCTGAGAGGCCGATAGGAGCCGCCTGCTAAGCGGTTGTGGGGCCAAAAGTTCCACCCAGGGTTCGAATCCCTGCCTCTCCGTTCTACTTCGTAGGAACTTTTAGTCGGATTTATGCTTAAAAAAGCATAAATATAGTACTAATTTATTGTTTATATCAATAAATAATCATTATATTACGATATATATAAAGACTAAAAAGGACAAAAAACATTGGAGGGATGGCAGAGTGGATGATTGCGGCGGTCTTGAAAACCGTTGTGCCGAAAGGTACCGTGGGTTCGAATCCTACTCCCTCCGCCAGTCTTTACTGAGGAAGAAATATGGACGACGTAGAGTTCTTTAGGAAGGAAAATATACTTGCTAATGTTTTTGCGATTAGCATAGGAGCTATATGCTTTTTATTAATCTCTGCTCGTGGAATATTTATTAGAAATTATTCCGGTGAAATTCTTGTTCTTGAATTTATTAATATTTTTCTTTGCCTTATTATTTTTGGAATAATCTTTGCACAGTTTCTCCAGGCCAGGCTTGCCAATATCTTGTGGTTTTCAGCAGGTATTTTTTTCTGTTTTATTTTTGCAGTTTTGCAGAATTTGTTTTTACCGTTTTTCAATACAACGTTAGATATTAAAATAAATGAAATAATTGCTTTTGTGCATATAGTTGAGGGAGTATTTTTGTCCGCATGTTTTTGTATAGCATCATACTTTAAAATATTTTCACAAAAATCATTAGGAGAGAATAAGCTACTTATATATTTAGGGATCGGCTCAGTTTTTTTCTCTGCTGCAATTTCTGCCCTTATATATTTTTATATACCTTTGTTATTTCAGGGCTCTGCTCAAAAAATTATTTTTATAAGAATAGGACTTTTCTTATCTTCTGTCTCTCAGTTTATTCTTGTGGTTGCATTAGGAATATCTTTGGTAAACATTATAACAAAAAAGGAATTTTTGCTCCTTTGGAGCAGTCTGGCTTTTGTTTTAATTATTATTAGTAATATACATTTATACCGTGTGATTAGTGAGGAGGATGCTTTAAGCAGCGGGCTATTATATAGAATAGCGGCTTTTATAATATTTTTTCTTGGAGTGGTAAATCAGTATCGCTTTATGTTTAGAGAAAGAAATGAATATGCCCGATCCCTTGAATTAGCTATCTCCGAACAAGAACAGGAGGTTTCTCAAAAAAGAGAGGTGTTTGAAGCTCTTCGAGAAAAGACAATAGAATCACAGGAGACAAGCAGACTTAAGAGTGAGTTGCTGGCTAATATGTCGCATGAACTAAGAACGCCGATGAATTCAATAATTGGTTTTACTTCGCGCGTGATAAAAAAAACGGAAGGTTTAATAAGTGAACAACAAACAAAAAATCTCCGCACTGTTCAACGCAACGCATATCATCTTTTAAGTCTTATTAATACTATTTTGGATGTTTCTAAAATTGAAGCAGGACGAACAGAGGTTTTTATTGAAGAATTTCATTTAACTTCTATCATTGATGAAGCACTCGAGATGGGGCGGTCATTATTAGGAGGAAAAGAGATAGCTCTTGTTAGTGATATTCGTGAAGACATTATTCTTAAATCAGATCATACTCGGGTCAGGCAGATGTTGATTAATCTTATTGGAAATGCCATTAAATTTACTGAGCGCGGCGAAATAAAGGTCGCTGTTTCTCGAGTTAACAATATTTTATTAAGCCCAGATTTGCCACCGAGAGAAGGGGTCGCTATTTCAGTAAAAGATACCGGAGTAGGGATAAAAAAAGAAGATCTTAAGTATGTTTTTGACGATTATAAACAGGTTGATAGTTCCTTGACCCGCAAAACCGGAGGAACGGGGCTAGGCCTTGCTTTGGTCAAAAGATTTTCTCATCTTCTTGGCGGAACAGTAATGGTAGAAAGCGAATATCAAAGAGGTACAAATTTTACTGTTTATCTTCCTCTTGATTCAAGAGAATTTGCTCTTGCCGGCGAAAGACAGGAAGGGAAAAAAAATTCTGAGAAGGCGCATCGTAAGCTTGTTTGTTATGGCGTGGAAAAAGATTTAAGTGGATATTATACAAATTATTTTGAAAAGGAAAATTTTGAACCGATTATGTCAAGGGAGATTGACGATGCTTTTAATATTGCAAGACAGATATATCCAAGACTTGTTATTATTGATTTACTTACGCCGCAGAAAAAAGGTTTAGAACTTATTAAAAAGTTTAAAGGAAATTATTACACGCGGGACATACCTTTTTGTGCCGCAGCAGTATTCCACGAAAAAAAAGGTGGCTATTTTCTTCAGATTTTAGATTTAGTATACAAACCGGTTAATAAAGAGTTAATAAGTCGCATTTTAAGCAATGCAACACATATGTGTCCCAATTTAAAGAATATTTTACTTATTGATAATGATGAATCCGCGCTTAATTTGATGCACCATTATGTGCTTCAGGAAGGTGACTATAGAGCACGGATGGCACGGGATTTTGAAGATACGATTAATATATTGAAAAATAAAAAGCCGGACCTTATTTTACTCAATGTTTTAATGCCTGAGCGGGAAGGATTTAAAATCATAAGTGCTATTGGAACTAAGAAAAAGTGGTGCAATATCCCCGTCGTCTTTGTGGTTTCTGAAAAAATTGAAATAAATATTGGGTTGTTAAAGGAGGAAATAAAAGTAATTTTACAAAAAAGCGAGCTAAAGAGAAATGATATTTTCAAGAGGATTTTATATACAATGAGGCATGTTTTATGAAAAATATATTGGTTGTTGAGCGCGATGATGATAGTTTGTCTTTGCTTAAGGAAATTTTAGAAGAAAAAGGTTATAATGTGCTTGGAACAACAAACATAGAGAATGGCTTAGACATATTAAGGCGTGGTATAATAATCCAGATTATTTTATTGAGCACGTTTGTTGAGAATAAAGAAAGTTTTTATGTTATTAAGAAAATTAAGGAAGATCCGAAAATTTCTTCCATTCCTATTGTTGCAATAACATCAAGTGCGCGAACAACAGAAGGTGCGCGTGCCCTAAAAGAAGGATGTGCCGCTTTTATTTTTAAACCTATTGAGGAGGATGCAATAGTTAATATTATTGAAAATATTTTTCAGGGAAAGGACACAGAAAACCATGGCTAAGATACTTGCCGTTGATGATCAGGAAGATAATCTTGATCTTTTAACCCAGATTTTGGAAGATAATAATTTTGGGGTCTTTACTGCTACAAACGGTAAAGAGGCTATTGAGAAGGCAGAAAATGAACTGCCGGATGTAATCCTTCTTGATGTGCAGATGCCGGTAATGAATGGTTATGATGTATGTGCCCATTTAAAAAAGAATGAAAGAACAAAAGATATCCCGATTATTTTTCTTACTGCCAGCACGGGTGAAGAAAATGTTGTCAAGGGTCTGACTTTAGGAGCAGATGATTATATTACGAAACCGTTTAACGAAAAGGAACTTCTTGCGCGCCTGGGAGTTATGATTAGGATACGTGAAGCTGAGAAAAAAATTGAAACTATGGCTTTAACCGATTCCCTCACAGGTCTTTACAATAGGCGTTTTTTATACCAGCGGTTTGAAGAAGAGATATCACGGGCGAAGCGAAATTCATTAGCTCTTTCGTGTATTATGTTAGATATAGATTTTTTTAAAAAAATAAATGATACACATGGCCATGATTTTGGAGATTTTGTTCTTAAAGAAGTTACTAATATTTTACGTACAAATTTGAGGGGATATGACGCAATTGTACGTTTCGGAGGGGAAGAATTTGTTGTAATTCTTGCCGGGACCAAACCTGAAGATGCACTGATGGTTGCTAAAAAGCTCAGAGAAAAAATGGAGGCATATAGTTTCACAAGAGGAAATATTTCTGTTAAGCTTACTGTCAGTATAGGTGTTTTTGGTTGTTCAAGCAATAAGATTTTAGAAGATGTTGAGAAATTTATTAAATGTGTTGATGAAGCAATGTATACAGCGAAAAGAGCGGGACGAAATCGTGTAGTAATGTATAACACAGACATGTCTTTTTAAAAAATACCCCACCTTTTATGATAATTTAAGCTGAATAAATGCGCCCATGGCTCAATTGGATAGAGCGTCTGACTACGGATCAGAAGGTTGGAAGTTCGAGTCTTCCTGGGCGCATGTATTTTATTATTAATATTAAGTAGAGAGAAATACTATGCACCATGAATATTTTATGAGGGAAGCATTAAAGGAAGCACGCAAGGCATTTGAGGGAGAAGATGTTCCTGTGGGTGCGGTTGTTGTACATGAGAATAAAATAATAGGAAGGGCCCATAATCAGGTTGAACTTCTAAAAGACCCTACAGCCCATGCAGAAATGCTGGCCATTACACAGGCAGCAGCTACGCTAGGGAGCGAACGCTTACAAGAAGCGCGGTTATATACAACGCTTGAACCATGTATTATGTGTGCCGGTGCGATAGTCCTTGCACGGATAAAAGAGTTATTTTATGCAGCCCCTGACCCGAAAGCAGGTGCCTGTGGGTCATTGTTTGATATTGTAAATGATAACCGACTTAATCATCAGGTGAAAGTGATTCATGGCATGATGAAAGAAGAATCACGAAACTTGTTGCAAGAATTTTTTAAAAATCTGAGAGCTGAAAAAAGATAATTTATTTAAGATACCCCTTTAAGGGTGTTGTGTGTATATTTTATCGGAGAGATGCCGGTCACCGCCTGGAGGTTTCATGGAAGCTGATTCAATGAAGAGCGGGATCCCGCCGAACGAAAGCAACGGCGGGAAGTGGACGAACGGGCTCACCTGGCCACCGCCTATCACCGTCTATCATCGCCTAAAGGCGAGATTCCGTCAAAGGCGGAAAAGGCGGGGTGCCGCCACAGGCGGCAAGAGCGAAAGAATGAGCATGTATTCAGTTTATATTCTAAAAAATAACGAAGGACGTCATTACGTTGGATATACTAACAAAGAAATAAATATAAGAATAGCTGAACATAACCATGGTAAGTGCTGTTGGACAAGGAACAAGGGGCCATGGAAGTTATGTTATGTCGAGTGCTTTAAGGAAAAAGCCGATGCTTACCGTAGGGAAAAACAGATAAAGAAATTTAAAGGCGGGAGAGCTTTCAAAGAATTATTGTGTAGAAATTAACAAATTGCATTACGCTAATTATACGGAGAGATGCCGGAGTGGACGAACGGGCTCGCCTGGAGAGCGAGTGGTCCTCACAAGGGGCCCCAGGGTTCGAATCCCTGTCTCTCCGTTCTACTTCGCCAAATATTTAGGTATTTGACTACTCCTTGAACATTTTTCGTCTAAAGCAATCAATATAGACTATACATAACTCTTTCCAATTAACCCCCTTTACTGTAAAATATTAAACAATGGAGCGAAAAGGCAGACAGAAAGGATCGTCTTTCCTTTGCTGAATTAGGCATAGAACCACAAAAAGATAAATGAAAACAAAAAACATAGCGATATTCACAATAGTTATTTTTTTATTTTGTTCTACTTGTTTTTCGAATGAAGAAATAAGAACACGGAGCGAAAAACATTTTTCTGCTACGCAAAACATACATTTCCTGTTAGAGGAGTATGCAAAAGAGCTTGGTGATCTACGGGATGAATATATATACAGGGAAGATAGACTGCCGATTGACGAGTTGATGTTGCAGCTTTTTCCTGTGCTTATAGAGGCTGTTGACAAAACGCGTCATAACGTGTGGACGATAAACCGTTTATTATATGCAGAGATTTTTCATGAAAGGCTCGATCAATATAGTCCTAAAGCCGCTCAAGTAATATTAACTTCTATTAAAACAACAATTGAATTTATTGATACAGATATTGCTTCCTTAAAAAAGCTTCCTCAAAAAGCCCCTTCGTTTACAGACACCCCAGTCCTTTCCGACAATTATAATAAGACAATAAGCATTCTCGAGCAGACCAAAAGGAAGCTGCAGGAGATATTAAGAACGGAATCTGATAATGTTTTATCAGAATGGGCAGACAGTAAAAGCGAACAAGCCGATGAACAAAATGAGCCAAATGAAAAAGAAGGAAGTATCAATAACTGAGATTTATCGAGCCGATATAAGCAAGAAGCAAAAGCTTCCTTTATACCTATCCAAAATTTATGCAGGATTTCCTTCCCCTGCAGATGATTACCTTGATAAAAGATTAGACCTTAATGAGTTTTTGGTTAAGCATCCTGCAGCAACTTTTTTTGTAAGAGTAGAAGGGGATTCCATGATAGATGCCGGCATCTATTCGGGAGATATGCTGATTGTAGATAGATCCATAGAGGCGAAAAATAATAAAATTATAGTTGCTGTTGTGAACGGTGAATTTACCGTAAAAAGGTTCCGTAAGACGAAAGGGAAAGTGTATTTAATTTCTGAAAATTCCGCTTTTCGGCCAATCGAAGTCAACGAAGATATAGATTTTGAAATATGGGGCGTCGTTGTCCACGTCATTCATTCGCTGTAATAATTGGAAGCATAAAAAAATGTTTGCTTTAGTCGATTGTAATAATTTTTATGTATCATGCGAGCGGGTTTTTAATCCGGTGTTAAAAAATAAGCCGGTAGTTGTTTTGTCTAATAATGACGGGTGTGTAGTCGCACGGTCAAATGAAGCAAAAGCGCTTGATGTACAATTTGGACAGCCGTTTTTTCAAAATGAAAAGTTAGTTAAAAAACATAATATTCACGTATATTCGTCGAATTATACTTTATACGGAGACATGTCGACGAGAGTAATGAAAGTATTATCGGAATTTTCACCCGCTATGGAAGTATATTCAATTGATGAAGCATTCCTTTGCTTTGAAGGATTCCGTAATGTTGATCTTGTGGCGTACTCGAGGAAAATTAGAAGAAAGGTAAAGCAGGCGACCGGCATTCCTGTCTCGATTGGAATAGCTCATACAAAAACTCTGGCAAAGCTTGCGAGTCGTATCGCCAAAAATTCAAAAGAAGCTAACGGAGTGCTGTGCTTGATAAAAAAAAGAGATATTAACAGGCACCTTAAAAAGTTACCGGTTGCTGAGATTTGGGGCATAGGATCTGCAACCGCTGCTTTTTTAAAAAGGCATGCTATTTACACTGCATTTCAATTAATAAAAGCACCTGAGGCGTGGATAAAGAAGTGTTTAAAAGTTACAGGATTACGAACAGTAATGGAGCTTAAGGGAATATCATGTTTCCATCTTGAGCATAATCCTCCGGATAAAAAAGCTATTGGATGCTCTAAGTCGTTTGGGCATGACGTAAATGATTTTAAACAGTTGCAAGAAGCAATGGCACATTATGTTTCAAAAGCTGCCCAGAAACTACGCTCACAAAAGTCAGTTGCCGGCTATATTCATGTAAACCTTTCAACAAATCGGTTTAAAGAAATGCCGTGGTATTTTAATTCATTAGGAAAATCAATCGATCCGCCGACTGCATATACGCCTGATTTAATAAAAATAGCCGGGTATTTATTGAAACAGATTTTCAGACCAAAGTTATTATATAAAAAAGTTGGAGTATTACTGTCAAATATTACGCCGGATATGGGCGGACAATTAGATTTGTTTACGAATACATACTGCGAAAGCGGGAATAAAAAAGAATTGATGAAAGTTATTGATCATATTAATACAAAAACAAACAATAAGGTGCATTTTGCTGCTGAAGGCATAAAAAGACCTTGGCGTATGAGGCAGGCGCGTAAATCCCGGCACTTCACAACGCAATGGGAAGAAATTCCCGTTGTTAAAAGTTAACTTATAATAATTTTTCCCTGTTTTTATTAGATATAAAATGGGTGTTTTAAGCTCTTGATTTAGTATTTTCACAGTAGTATTATAAATTATATTAGGTGTTTAAGTTATTTAAGGTGTCGAT